>NTJL01000003.1 GCA_002457485.1 Pelagibacterales bacterium MED-G42 | reverse complement strand
AGAATTCAGCTAGTGAACAGGGCTCAAGAATGAGTGCAATGGATAATGCAACCCGAAACGCAGGTGAAATGGTTGACAAGCTTACTATTGAGTATAATAGAAGTCGTCAGGCAGCAATTACTAAAGAACTAATAGAAATCATATCAGGAGCAGAGAGTTTATAATTATGAGCAAAGGAATAATTACACAAGTTATTGGAGCAGTAGTAGACGTAAAATTTGATGGAGATCTTCCAGAAATTTTAACAGCCTTAGAATGTAAAAATGGAGACAACAGACTAGTTTTAGAGGTTGCTCAGCATTTAGGAGAGTCTACTGTTAGAACAATTGCAATGGATGCTACTGAAGGATTAAAAAGAGGTGATGAGGTGACTAATACTAAAGCACCTATCCAAGTTCCTGTTGGACCTGAAACATTAGGAAGAATTATAAATGTAATTGGAGAACCTATTGATGAAAGAGGTGAGGTAAAAACTAAAGAAAGTTGGCCTATTCACAGAGCTGCACCAGAATTTAACGAGCAATCAACTGAAACAGAAATTTTGGTTACTGGTATTAAAGTAATTGATTTGTTAGCTCCATATGCAAAAGGTGGAAAAATTGGTCTATTTGGTGGAGCTGGAGTTGGAAAAACAGTTTTAATTATGGAATTAATTAATAACGTTGCAAAAGCACATGGTGGTTTTTCAGTTTTTGCTGGTGTTGGAGAAAGAACTAGAGAAGGAAATGATTTATATCACGAGATGATAGACTCAGGTGTAATCAAGAAAGATGGAGCTGGATCTAAAGCTGCACTAGTTTATGGACAAATGAACGAACCTCCAGGAGCTAGAGCTAGAGTTGCTCTTACAGGATTAACTGTAGCTGAGTATTTTAGAGATCAAGAAGGTCAAGATGTTCTTTTTTTTGTAGATAATATTTTCAGATTTACTCAAGCAGGCTCTGAGGTATCAGCTCTATTGGGAAGAATACCATCTGCTGTTGGTTATCAACCAACTTTGGCAACTGATATGGGTAATCTTCAAGAAAGAATTACAACAACTAACAAAGGATCAATTACTTCAGTACAAGCTATTTATGTACCAGCTGATGACTTAACTGACCCTGCGCCAGCAACTTCATTTGCTCACTTGGATGCAACTACCGTTCTTTCAAGACAAATTGCAGAGATAGGTATTTATCCTGCGGTTGACCCACTTGATTCTACTTCAAGAATTTTGGACCCTAGAATAGTTGGTGATGAACATTACAGAGTTGCTAGAGAAGTACAAAAAATATTACAAACTTATAAATCTTTACAAGATATTATTGCTATCTTAGGTATGGATGAATTATCTGAAGAAGATAAATTAGTCGTAGCTAGAGCTAGAAAAATTCAAAGATTTTTATCTCAACCATTCTTTGTTGCTGAAGTCTTTACAGGATCTCCTGGAAAACTTGTTGATTTAGATTCAACAATAAAAGGTTTCGCAGCAATTTGTAAAGGTGATTATGATCATTTGCCTGAAGCAGCTTTTTATATGGTAGGAACTATTGAAGAAGCAATAGAAAAAGCTGAAAAAATGTCAAAAGAAGCAGCCGCTTAATGAGTGAAGAGTTTAAAGTTGAAATAGTAAATCCAGAAAAATCTTTTTTAGTTAAAGAGGATGTTTCGCAAGTTGTTGTGCCAGCTTTTGAGGGAGAGATGGGAATACTTAAGGATCATATCTCTATCATTTCTTTTTTAAAACCAGGTATAATTAAAATTTTATCTAAATCAGGGAATGAAAATTATTTTGTAGAAGATGGAATTGTTGAATTTAAAAATAATAATTTATCTATTTTAACAAGCTCAATATGTAATCTAAATGATTTAGATAAATCCAAACAACAAGATTTTCTCAAACAAGCAGAAGAAGAAGCTAATAAGCCTGAAATTAATGACCAGTCTAAATATTTGGTCGATCAAAAAATTGATGTATTAAAAGGGCTTAATTAATATATTTTCAACTTTTTGTTTAAGTTCCTTGTAAACATGAAACTTAAAATCTACCACTACTTCAGTAATCTTTTTTAAATCTATCCATTTCCAATCTAAAAATTCTGGATTTTTTGTTTTGATATTTATCTCATTATCTTCACCAATAAATCTCATTAAAAACCATTTTTGTTTTTGACCTCTATACTTACCTTTCCAAATAATCCCTAATAACCGGTCTGGTAGCTCATATGTTAGTGTGCCCTCTAATTCTTTAATCAATTTAACATTATTAATACTAGTTTCTTCTTCTAATTCTCTGTACGCAGCTTTCAAAAAATTTTCACCCTTATCTACACCTCCTTGAGGCATTTGCCAAAAGTTCTTTGGATTATCTATTCTTCTAGCAACGAATACTTTATTTTCTTTATTTAATAAAATAATACCCACTCCATTACGGAGTGGTAACTCACTAAATTCTTTCTTCATACTTATCCGTTAAGTAATTTTATTGCGTAGTTTAATTGATTATCAGTATCTGTTTTAATTCTAAAATTATCACCTTCCTCGTTTACCTCTATATCAGGTTTTACCCCCACCTCAGAGATTGATTTTCCTGATGGAAGATAGTATTTAGAAACAGTCAAACGGATTGCACCTTTATTTTTTAAAGGTATTATAGATTGTACAGAACCTTTCCCATAACTTCTTTCTCCAACTATTATTGCTCTTTTGTGATCTTTAAGAGCCCCTGCAACAATTTCTGATGCCGAAGCCGAACCATAGTTTATTAGAACAACTATTGTTTTTCCATTTGTAATATCCCCCTTTTTAGCAAACCATCTTCTGCTCTCAGTTTTTTTTCTACTTTTTGTTGAAACAATTTCACCATTATCTAAAAAAAAATCTGTAATTTTAATTGCCTGAGTTAGTAATCCTCCTGGATTATTCCTTAAGTCTAAAATGAAGGCTTTTAAATTTTTATTATTTCTTAATATATCTATTTGTTTTTTTATTTGTTGACTACTGTTATCATTAAATGAAGTTAGTCTAATATATCCAATATTGTTATCTATCAGATCAGATTTAACAGATTTGACCTCAATTATTTCCCTAATAATATTAAATATTATTGCTTTTTTTACTCCTCTTCTTCTTACTGTAAGCTCAATGTTTGAACCTACAGGTCCCCTCATTAAATCGACAGCCTCTGTCAAAGATTTTCCTTGAACTTGGAGATTGTTGATTTTAACAATATAGTCTCCAGCTTTAATACCAGCTTTTGAAGCTGGGGTATCATCTATAGGTGAAATAACTTTAATCACACCCGCCTCCATACTTACTTCTATACCAAGACCTCCAAATTCCCCACTAGTATCAGTTTGCATTTCTTTAAAGACTTTGGGTGTCATGTAAGCAGAATATGGATCAAGAGATTGAAGAAGACCGTTAATTGCTGAGTCCATACTTTCAGATTGATTTATTTCATCCACGTAATCCTTATTTATTTTTTCTAATACTTCCCCGAATAGATCAATCTTTTTATAAATTTCAATTTCCGAAGAATTAATGTTCTGGCTTAAAACAAATGGACTAAAAACGATAAACAGTAATAAAGTAATTTTTTTCATATAATAAGCTTTTCTTTTGGAATTAGTTCAGACCAAATTTTTTCAAGTTCATAAAATCTTCTTTTTTCTGGGTGAAATATATGAATAATTAGATCTATTCCATCAACTAATTTCCATTCATTACTATTCTTACCTTCAATTTTAGAATTTTTAATTCCATTATCTTTTAATTTTTCTAAAACCTGTTCGGATAAAGATTGTATATGTCTTGAAGAGGTTCCACTTGCAATAATCATGTAGTCTGCCATTGAACTTTTATCTTTTAGGTCGATAGTTACAATGTCTTGTGCTTTATTAAAATCGAGAGTATTGATTACAATATTTTTAAGATCTGAAGTTTTATCCATTAATTAAAATTAGACTATCAAATTTTTCTTAATTGAGAAGATGAAATGTTGACTTTTTTAAATTCGATAAATTTGAGCACATCATTATTCAGCTGTTTAAATGTCTTTGATTTTAAAGAACTTTTTTTATACCCATGACGATCAAAAACTAAAATATTACATTTTTGTGTAATTAATTTTGATTTATACCATTTATGGAAATTAATTAGGTTATCTGCACCCATTAAAAAATAAATTTCATTTTTTTTATTTTTTGTTAAATGATTGATGAGATCAATTGTTTTATTTGATTTAATAATATTCTCATAAAATTTTACCGTTATAAATGAATTTAAACCAATTATACGCTTACATTCTTTAATTCTTTTTAATAATGAAGTTTGACTTTCAGCTTTAAAAGGATTTTTTTTAGTAATCGCCCATACAATTTTTTTTAGATCAAATCTTTTTTTGGCCTCTTTTGATATCTTTAAGTGACCTCTGTGAGCTGGATCAAATGATCCACCTAAAATCCCAATCTTAATCTTTTTGTTACTCAATTTTTATTTCCGTATTTTTCCTTTACTTGAAATTTCATATTTATATGAAACAAGCTGTTCTAAACCAACGGGACCTCTTGGAGGTAAAGTATTTGTTGAAATACCTACCTCTCCACCAAAACCAAATTCTCCTCCATCAGCAAATTGTGTAGAAGTATTATGCATAGCAATTGAGCTTTTAACATTTTTTAAAAATTGATTTGCAGTCTTTTTGTTTTTAGTAATAATAGAATCTGTATGATTAGTTCCATATTTATTTATATGTTTTATAGCTTCTTTTACGTTTCTTACAACTTTCACCGAAACAGTTGCATTTAAATATTCTGTAGACCAATCTTTTTCTTTTGCTGGATATATTTTACCTTGATAATACTTTCTTATAAATTTATCACCATAAATTTTACAATTTTTATCTTCAAGATTATTTAAGATAGGATTACAAAATTTTTTAACTATTTTTTTATGCATAAGTATAGTTTCTGTTGCACCACAAATACTGGTGTTTCTCAATTTTGCATTATAAATAATTGTTTTTGCCATTTTTAATTCCGCCTCATCATCTATATAAGTATGACAAATACCTTCTAGGTGACCAATAATCGGAACTTTAGATTTTTCTTGAACTTTTTTTACTAAGTTTTTTCCTCCACGAGGAATTATTACATCAATATATCTTTTCATTTTTGAGAGCATAATATCGACTACCTTTCTCTCTTTAGTGTCTATAAATTGAACAAAGTTTTCATCAACTTTATTTTTTTTAAGCGTCTTTTTAAATAACTTTGCAAAAATTCTATTAGTATTGATAGCTTCTGAGCCACCTTTTAATATTACTGCATTACCAGATTTAAAACAAAGACCTGCAACATCAGAAGTAACATTTGGTCTACTTTCATAAATAACACCAATAACTCCAAGAGGAATCGTTACTCTTGAGATGCTCAATCCATTTGGTCTATTCCATTTTCCAAGAGTGAAATCTACAGGATCTTTTAACCTAACAATCTTTTCTATAGATTTTTTAATTCCTATTAATTTTTTGTTATCAACCTGAAGTCTATCAATTAAATTTTCCTTTATACCTTTAGCCTTTGCAAATTTGATATCTTTTAAATTCTCTTTGATAATATAGTTTTTTTTTTTATCAATTGCTTTAGCATAGTCATTTAAAACTTTATTTTTAATTTTAGTACTAACTTTTATTTCCAATGCTTTTCTTGCTTTAATACCAATCGAAATCATATCTTTATTCATTTAAACCTCCACCATATCATCTTTATGAATAACTTCTGACTTAGCCACATAGCCCAATAGTTTTTCTATATCATTAGAGTGATGACCCATTATTTTGACTATTTCCTCAGACGTAAAAGAACTCAAACCTCTTGCACATTCTATATTTTTTTTATCTAGAATTTTTACGTGATCTCCTTTATCGAATTTCCCTGAAATTTTTTTTATACCTGCAGCCAATAAACTTTTACCTGACATCAAAGCTTTTTTTGCACCATCATCAATTATGATTTCACCTTTAGGTGAAATAGAACTTATTATCCATTTTTTTCTAGCATGTAGCTTTGAAACTTTAGGATTAAAATAAGTATAATTGTTTTTTTCTATAATCTTAGAAATAGGATTTGAGTGTAACCCATTAGCTATAATCATACTGCATCCAGCTAGTTGGCATATTTTTGCTGCTTCAATTTTAGTTGTCATACCTCCACTTCCATATTCATTAACACCTTTTATATATATATTTTTTAGATCTCTTTTTATATCATTTACATTCCTAATTAATTTAGCGTCTTTAAATATCTTTGGATTTTTAGTGTAAAGGCCATTAACATCCGAAAGAAGAATTAAAGTATCAGCATTTGCTATTTGAGTGACTCTGGATGCCAATCTATCATTATCTCCATATTTGATTTCACTTGTTGCTATAGTGTCATTTTCATTAACAATTGGTATGAAATTTAGATTAAATAAATTTTCAAATGTTCTTTTTGCATTTAAAGATCTTCTTCTTTCTTCAGTATCTTCGAGAGTAAGAAGAATTTGAGATATATTAAGTTTATACTTTGAAAACGTGTGGGAAAATAAATTCATTAGCTCTATCTGACCAATAGACGCAATAGCTTGGCTTTTATCTAATTTAATATTTTTTTTATCAAAGCTCATTTTTTTACAACCAAGTGCAATTGCTCCTGAAGAAACAATAACAATTTTTTTATTTTTTTTTTTTAATAATTGAACATCTTTTGCAAAACTTAATAACCAATTTTTTCTAATTTTTTGGTTTTCATCAACAAGCAGTGAAGATCCGATTTTTATTACAATTATTTTTGAATTATTAAGATGCATAAGATAATAGTTTTGCTTTAATTTTAGATATAGAGTCTTTTTCCAACGTTGTCATAGTGATTATTTCACAATTCTTATCTTTAGAAAAATCATCAATTAAATCTCTAATAATATTTTTATCAACAAGATCAATTTTATTTAATACTATAAGTTCTTTTTTATCCAGTAATTCAGAGCTGTAATTTTTTAATTCATTTTTTACTTGCATATATGACTCATTTAAATCTAAATTTGTAATATCTATTAAATGAATTAAAGTTTTACATCTTTCAATGTGTTTTAAAAATTGAATGCCTAATCCTACACCCTCATGTGCTCCTTCAACTAAACCTGGAATATCTGCAATTGTAATTTCTTTGTCATCATATGAAACAACTCCTAGATTAGGATTAAGAGTAGTAAATTTATAGTTTGCAATTTTTGGATTTGCGTTGGTAATGGCTGCTAACAAACTTGACTTTCCAGCATTTGGTAAACCGATTATTCCAATATCAGCAATTGTTTTTAATTGTAACCAAATTTCAAATTCTTCACCTTTAATCCCCTTAGTAAATTTTCTAGGAGCTCTATTAGTAGAACTTTTAAATCTAGTATTTCCTAATCCACCTCTACCACCAGAAGCACCTATGAATTCCTCACCCTTATTATTGAAATCAAATATTAAGGTTTTATTATCCTCCTCAAAAACTTGCGTACCAACTGGAACTTTTAGAATCAAATCATCTCCACCTTTACCTGTACGATTTTGTCCAGCTCCATTTTCACCTCTTTGAGCCTTATGATGTTGCTGGTATCTATAATCAATTAATGTATTAAGATTTTCCTCACTTTTAAAAATTACTGATCCACCTTTACCACCATCTCCTCCATCTGGGCCTCCGTACTCTACATATTTTTCTCTTCTGAAGCTTGGCGATCCATCTCCACCATTTCCAGCTTTAATATATATTTTTACTTGATCTAAAAATTTCATAATACAACATCTATTTAAGTTGTACTATTAATGAGGTTTTACTGAAACAAAAGTTCTATCTGATTTTGATTTCTTAAATACAACTTTACCTTTTACAATCGAAAAGATTGAATGATCTTTACCCATTCCTACATTTTCTCCAGGAAAAATTTTAGTTCCTCTTTGTCTAACAATTATATTTCCAGGTATCACTGTTTCACCACCATATTTTTTTACCCCAAGTCTACGGCCAGCACTATCTCTACCGTTTCTTGATGATCCACCTGCTTTTTTTGTTGCCATAACTTACCTAATATTTATTTATTTTCTGCCTCTTTAACATCATCTTTTTTTAAAACTTTAGCAATTTTTTCTGCATCTGATAAAATTTTACCATCTTTTGAAAAAATTTTATTGATTCTTATTATTGAATATTCTTGTCTATGACCATTTTTTCTTCTTGAATTATGTCTTCTTCTTTTCTTAAAGATTAATATTGTTCTATTTTTACTGTTTTTAATTAAATTAGCCTCTACCTTAGCACCCTCTACATTTGGTGCACCAATTTCTATAGATTTATCATTTCCATAAGCTAGTATCTCACTAAACTCAATTTTAGTATCTGGCTTAGAGTCTGGAAGTTTTTCTATCTTCAAAATTTCACCAGATTTTACTTTGTATTGTTTACCGCCAGTTTTAATTACTGCATATGTCATATTGAATTCCAATTAAGTTATCGCAATATAGTTGTAGTCAGAGTTTAGTCAAGTCGAATTAATTAAAAATTATCCTTTAAATCTCTCAATTTTGAGAAAGTATCAAGATCTTTCGCTTTTAAAAATATATTACAGTCGATTTCATCTTTCAAAATAGAAGGAACTGTAGGTATATTTTTTTTAATTTTTTTTTTAATCTCTACTATTTTATTTTTAAGTCTAATATTATTTGGATCATGTTTAATACAAAATTTTGAATTTTGAAGGGTATATTCATGTCCACAATATATATTAGTATTTTCTGGAAGATTTTTAATTTTATTTAAAGACTCAAACATCTCTTGATAAGTACCTTCAAAGATTCTTCCACAACCTAATGAAAATAGAGTATCACCAGTAAAAATAAAGTTCTCATTAAAAAAATAGAAACAAATATGACCACTAGTGTGTCCAGGGATGTGAAAAACTTTAGCTTCAAAATTGAGTGCCTTCCAAATCTGATTATCTTCAACCAAGATATCTATTTCAGGAATTCTGTGAGCATCATTTTTGTAACCTACTACTGTCACATTATATAATTCCTTAAGCTCTTTATTGCCTCCAATATGATCATAATGATGATGTGTATTAAGAATATATTTTAAATTTATTTTGTTTTTCTTAACAAATTCTATAATAGGTTTAGCCTCGCTTGGATCAACTACACAAGCAATATTGTTTTTATCATCTATTATAAGATAACTATAATTATCTTGAAGGCATGAAATTATTTCAACTCTCATATTATTTCTCGATTAAAAATATTCCAAGATCAGCAATTAGATTTTTAAATCCAAGATTACTGTTATTTATCAATGTAACATTTTGATTATTTAATGCTAGTGATTTAAATATTTTAAAGTTTCTTGATTTAGTAAAATAAACAAAATCTTTAATTGTGCACATATGTAAATTATTAGTATTATGCCATTCATCTGGTAATGTTTTGGTGATAGGCATTGTTCCTTTGAATAGTAGGTGTAATCTTACTTTCCAATAACCAAAATTAGGGATTGTTACAATTGCTTTTTTTCCAACTCTCAAAAGTTCATTTATAACTAGCTCAGGATTTAAGAATGCTTGTAGTGTTTGACTTAAAATTACATAATCAAATGATTTGTTAGGGAATTGTATCAAATCTTTTTCAGCGTTTCCCTCAATAACAGTTAAACCTTTTTCTATACATTTTTGAGTCTTATTTTTTGAAATTTCCATTCCTCTACAATCAATATTTTTATTATCTCTTAAAAACTTCATAAGAGTCCCATCTCCACATCCTACATCTAGAACTCTTTTATCTTTCTCAATTAAGTCAGCAATCACTTTAAATTCATTTTTCATAATTAGTTACATTAATAAGATTTATCTAAAAAATTTTTGAAAGCATTTAAAAAATCTGGAATATCTAATAAAAATGAGTCATGTCCTTTATCTGTCTCAATTTCTACAAATCCAACATCTGCACCAATTGCATTTAATGCTATAACAATATCTTTATTTTCTTGAGTCGGATAAAGCCAATCTGAGGTAAAAGAAATTATAAAAAATTTAGTTTTAGTTTTCTTGAATGCATCTGATAAATTATCATTAAATTGTTTTCCTAAATCAAAATAGTCCATTGCTCTAGTTATATAGAGATAACTATTTGCATCAAATCTATCTACAAACACAGATCCTTGATATCTCAAATAGCTTTCAATTTGAAAATCTGCATCGAATCCAAACTTAAGATCATCTCTTTCTTGAAGCTTTCTACCAAATTTTTCTTGAAGACCTTTTTTAGAAAGATAAGTAATATGTGCAGCCATTCGTGCAACTGCCAATCCTTTGTTTGGATTTTTTTTTTCTATGGTGTAGTTTCCCTCACTCCAATTAATATCCGCAGTAATAGCTTGTCTACCAAGCTCATTTAAGGCAATGTTTTGAGCTGAGTGACTAGATGTGCAAGCTATCGGAATTGCAGTCTTTGCTTTATTTGGAAAATTACTTACAAACTGGAGTACCTGCATTCCTCCCATTGATCCTCCTACTACAGAAAATAGTCTTTTAATTCCAAAATGTTCAAGCAAATTATATTGAGCATTAACCATATCATTAATTGTAATAACTGGAAAATTTGCTCCAAATATTTGTTTTGTATCAGGGTTTATATGGCTGGGTCCATAAGAACCCATACAGCCACCAATTACATTGGAACAAATAACAAAATATTTATTAGTATCAATTGCTTTACCTGGACCTACCGCATAAGACCACCAACCATCTTTTTTAGTAACAGGATTAACACCGGCAACAAATTGATCACCTGTAAGTGCGTGAAAAGCTAAAATTGCATTATCTTTTTTTTCATTTAATGAACCAAAGGTCTCATATGCAATAGGAAAATCTTTAATGACTTTTCCACAATCTAACTTTAGTGGTTTTTTAACAATTAAAGTTTTTATATTTAGTTCAATATTCATAATTATTGCTGCAATTTGAATTGAGATAAAAAAAACTATTTTAGCGGTTTTTTTTAAGCGCTCGCAATTCAGATAAATCAGCGCATAAATTTTGTACTAGAAGTTATTTATTATGTCAATTTTTTTTAAAAATTGTCTTATTCTATGTAAAAATTTATAATTTTATCTATAAAGAACTCATAAATAAAAAAATGACTACTCCAAAATTTAAAAGATTTAATATAGAAGCTTATAGGCCTGGCAAATCTAAAATCAAAAAATTTAAGAATATAATAAAGCTATCAGCAAATGAGTCTGCTTTAGGAATGAGTCCCAAAGCAAAAAAGATAATTAGTAAAAAAATAAAATTAGAAAGATATCCCGATGGAAAATCTCAAGACTTACGAAAAGAAATATCAAAAAAATATAAATGTAACTTTAATAAAATAATATGTGGTGCTGGATCAGATGAAGTAATACAGATGATTTGTCAATTATTTCTAAAACCAAATGATGAGGTTGTAGTTCCACAATATAGTTTTTTAATGTACAGAATTTATGCAAAAATTGTTGGTGCGAAAGTAGTATTTGCCAAAGAAATCAATTTTAAAATTTCTAACAAGGAAATATTAAAGAAAGTGACAAGAAAAACGAAAATTGTTTTTCTCGCAAATCCTAATAATCCTACAGGAACATATTTATCGAAGAATGAGATATTGGATCTCAGAAAAAAATTAAATAAAAATATTTTATTAGTGATCGACGATGCTTATGTAGAATACATGAAAAATTTTGATTATAGATCAGCGTTAGATTTATTTAAAAATAAAGATAATGTATTTATTTTAAGAACATTTTCTAAAATTTTTGGATTAGCTTCACTAAGAATAGGATGGGGTTACGGTTCAAGAAAAATTATAAATGGTTTAAATATTATCAAACCACCATTTAATGTAAGTAATCTTGCTCAATTAGCTGCTATAGAATCTCTTAAGGATAACAAATTTATAGATAGTTCAATAAAGCATAATTTATATTATGCAAAAAAAATAAAGGATTATCTTGAGAGGTTTAATATTTTTTCAAATTCAGTTTCTGCAAACTTTTTACTCCTAGATTTTAAACAATGTAAATATTCAGCTAAATATTTTTATAAACAACTAAAGAAAAAAAAAATTATTGTTAGATCTACTGAAGAGGGTTACCATATAAAGAATCATTTAAGGTTAACTATTGGATCTACGAGGGAAAATTTAGCATTTATGAATGCGGTAAAAAATATTTTATTAAGATGAAAAATATTCTAATTATTGGATGTGGTTTATTAGGCTCATCTCTATTGAGGAGAATTCAAAAAAAAAAGATAGCTAATAAAATTTTTATTTATGAAAAATCTAAAAAGAATATTAGAAAAATTAAAAGATTGAAACTTCCTGGTATTATTTTGAAAAAATTAGAAGATGGAGTTAAAAAATCAGATTTGATTATTTTATGTACCCCGATGAGTGAGTATAAAAATTTAATTTTAAAGATGAATAATTTTTTATTACCAAAAACTATCATTACTGATGTTGGTTCATCTAAAATAGAGTCATCAAAGATTATTAAAAAATTTCTAAGAAAAGATGTCAATTGGACCCAAAGCCATCCAATAGCTGGATCAGAAGTTAGTGGACCTGAAAATGGTAAACAAAATCTTTTTGAAAATAAGTGGTGTGTCCTCATTAAAGAAAAAAATACTAAAAAAAATCATGTAATTAAATTGAGTAATTTTTGGAAAAAAGTAGGCTCTAAAGTTGTTATCATGTCCCCTGACAGGCATGATAAAATCTTTTCTATAACTAGTCATCTACCTCATTTGATTGCATATAATTTGGTCAAGTCTGCACAAGATTTCGAAAAAATGCAAAAATATGATTTGATTAAATATAGCGCAGGTGGTTTAAGAGATTTTTCAAGAATAGCAGCCTCAAATGAAATTATGTGGAGGGATATATTTTTTAACAATAAAAAAAATATTTCAAAAGCTATTGATTTATTTATTAGAAATCTACATTCATTTAAAAAAGATATTAATGAAAAAAATAATCAGTCAATTTTAAAAAAGTTAATTAATACAAAAAAAGTTAGAACAAAAATTATTAAATTAAAACAAGATATAAATAAGCCAGATTTTGGAAGAAATTAATAATTTTTAATATTACTAATTTTTTTTATCTTAAGTTTCGCTGTTTTTTCAATCAATTTTATTGTTTGATCTGTTTTCATTACTATAACCCTTTTTTTAGGTCCATAAGCATGAATAAAATAATTATTTTTTAAACAAATTCCAACATGACCTTTCCAAAAAATTATATTACCAGATTTAAAATTTATCTTTGATTTTTTTTTACAATACCTTATTTGATCTTTTGTATCTCTTGGAAAGAATAAATTATTATAATAGTAATATATTTGGATTAAAGCAGAACAATCAATACCATTACAGCTTTTACCTCCCCATAAATATTTAGTTTTGAGAAATAATTTAAATATCTTAACGAAATTTTTTTCGACATCATTAATATCTTTAACATCCTTTTTTTTCATCCATCTATTTTTTTCAAATTCAATAAAATTACCACACTGCTGTCGTTGTGTTATCCTTGATGCGAAGTATAGAAATCTTTTTATTGGAACAAATTTATTATGTAATTTTTTTAATATCTGGGCTTTTAACTTAAATATTTTATGTGTTGGTTTAAAATTTTTTGTAAACTTATCATATTTTATATAACCAGTATAATTATCATAATCTGTTTTTATTTTAATCCATTTTTTATTTTTTGAAATAATAGAGAATTTTTCACCGTATAAAATTTGAGAACTAACTTCAGACTTAGAAGTAGGTTTAGTATAAACATTACAAAGAGTCTTTTTAGAATAAAAATTATTTTTCACTTAATTTAAGCTTGTTTCTCATTGTCCATAATAAAACTAAAGATGGTATCACCATTAAAGCAGTTAAAATAAAAAATATTCCCCAGTCTCCATTAAGCCAGTCTACTAAAGCGCCTGAAGATGAGGCTAAAGTCGTTCTTCCGGCAGTTCCAATAGATGCAAGTAAGGCATATTGAGTAGCTGTATAGGCCCTATCTACTAGTAACGATATAAATGCTACAAAAGCAACTGTTGCAAAAGCTGCTGCCATATCATCAAAAATGACTGCTGCTGCAAACAATAATTCTGATTTATCACTCCAGGCTAAAACACTAAATAAGAGATTAGTGCTGGCCATAATTATACCAGCTAAAAACATTGCTTTTAAAACTCCTGATCTAATTACAAAAAGTCCTCCTAATAAAGTAAAGATTACGGTAGTAATCCATCCTAATGTTTTAGAATAAATAGCTATATCAGTTTTGCTAAAACCTATTTCTTTGTAAAAGATAATAGACATTCGACCTAAAAAAGCTTCACCAATTTTAAATAAAAAAATAAAACTAAGTATACCAATAGCTATTGAAAAGCCGTTTTTTTTAAAAAAACTAGTAATTGGTCCACTTACAGTGCCAACAGCCCATATAATAAAGTTTGAAATTAAATTTTTGTTATCAAATTTGTTTGATATTAATTTATCATTTTCTCTTTGTTTATTCTTTCTATTCAAAGAATCAGACTCTTTAATAAACATTAGTCCTATGTTCATTAGGATTACTAGTATTCCAAGTATTAAAAAAGTTAATTGCCAGTAATTTTCAAAGCCTGATTTTTGTAAGTGTTCTGCAGAAAATAAGGAAATTACACCACCCAATTTATATCCTGTCCACCAACCAACAACTGCCATAGCTGCGCCTGCTGCCATGGATTTTCCCTCATTTTCTCCTATCTGCTCTATTCTTAATGCATCAACAGTTATGTCTTGGGTCGCTGAAGCTATAGCTATGAATAATCCTATAGTAATCACAAAAGTTAAGTTTTCACTAGGATCAATAACACTCCAGGAGAAAAGACATATTAGAATTAATATTTGCATCAAAACTATCCATCCTCTTCTGTGGCCAATTTTTTTTGTAAGAAATGGAATTTGTATTCTATCAACTAATGGTGCCCATAAATAATTAAAAGCATAAACACCAAATATTAAGCCAGCCCATCCTATAGTTGATCTGCTTAAACCATCCTCCTTAAGCCAAAGACTAAGGCTACTTCCTATTAAAACCCATGGAAAGCCTGAAATTGTCCCAAGTAATAAAATTTTTAACATTCTGCTGTCAAAGTAAATAGAAAAAGTTTCCGATAAAGATTGTCTTTTTATTTCAAGCATTCTTAATCTCTCCAAAATGAAGGTAAAAATAATACTAATATTGCAAATAACTCTAGTCTACCTAAAATCATTCCAATAGTTAAAATCCATTTAGAAATATCTGGTAAAGCAGAAAAGTCGCCATTTGGTCCGATTATCGGGCCCAGTCCAGGCCCAACATTTGAAATTGAAGTTGCTGCTCCAGAAATGGATGTAATAAAATCAAGACCAGTTAAAGATAGTAAAGCTGCTAGTAAAAAAAATATAATAAAGTAAAAATAAATGAAAGATATTATAGATGCAATAAATTTATCTTCGACAGTATTTTGTTCATATTTGATTAAAAAAACTCCTTTAGGATAAATGATTTTTTTTAATTGATTCAATATAAATAAATAAAGTATTTGAATTCTAAAAATTTTAATACCACATGTAGTCGATCCAGCACATCCACCAATAAACATTAAAGCTAAAAATAGTACTAAAGGAAAGCTTCCCCATCCATCAAATTTAGCACTAACATATCCGGTGCCAGTTAATATTGATACTGTGTTAAAAAAGACTGATCTCAAATTAAATTCGTTGTTATTAATCATCATTAAATAAATAGATAATATTAAAATTGATATAATAATAATTTTTAAAAAAGATTTAATTTGGGCATCTTTAAAAAAAATTTTTTTATTTCCACTTATAAACTTTATATAAGCAATAAATGGTAAACTTCCCAAGATAATAAAAATCATTGAACATATTTCAATATATGCGTTATTGAAATGACCAATTGATTTATTATAATTTGAAAAACCACCAGTTGCTATTGTTGTCATTGAGTGAGTTAAACTGTCAAAAACATTCATTCCGAATACCCCATATGTAATTGCACAAAGAGTAGTTAAGCTTACATAAATATAGATTAATCTTAAGGCAATCTCTTTTGATTTTGGAAGTATTTTTTCAGAAGAGTCATTACTTGATATTTTAAACAATTGCATACCCCCAACATTCATTATTGGCATCAATGTAATAGCCATAACAATTATACCTATACCCCCTAACCACTGCAGTAAAGCTCTCCATAATAATATTCCTTTTGGAGTAATTTCTAAATTAGAAATAATAGTTGATCCAGTGGTTGTGATTCCAGACATACTTTCAAAAAAAGCGTCTGTAACTGATAATTCGATTGTAGAAAATATAAAAGGAAGAGAGCCAAAAATTGCTATACTTAACCAAGAAAGAGCAGTCAATAAAAATGCTTGTTGTAAATTTAACTTTTTATCATGATCAAGATTCGATAAAAAAAATAAGGTACCAAAAATGATAGTAATTATTGATGCACCAAAAAATGAAGAATCAATTTCAGAATAAACAAATTGGGCGATTATTGGTATGAACATTGATACTCCAAGAATTATTTGTAAAATTCCTAAAGTAAAAAAAACAGTTTTATAATTAGACATTTTGAAAGAACATTATTTTATGGTAAATAAATTTCAACTCTATAAGAATTATTAAATTCGCTAATTTAAGATTTTATAAGAATATTTGTGATTAAAAAAGAAAATTTAGACAAAACAAGTGCATGGCCTTTTGTGGAAGCTAAAAAATTGCTTCGAGAAAGAAAATCGTTTATTGAAAAAAAAGGGAGGATTACTCTTCAAACGGGTTATGGACCCAGTGGATTACCTCATATAGGGACCTTTGGAGAAGTAGCCAGAACTTCAATGTTAGTTAACGCTTTAAATCAATTAACTGAATTTCCAACAGAGATAATAACATTTTCTGATGATATGGACGGTTTAAGAAAAGTGCCAGATAATGTTCCAAATCAACAATTATTAAATGAAAATCTTCACAAACCGTTAACTAAAGTTCCAGATCCTTTTGAAAAATTTGATAGCTTTGGAGAACACAATAACGAAATGTTAAAAAATTTTTTGGATAGTTTTCAATTTAAATATAATTTTAAAAGCTCAACATCACTCTATAAAAAAGGTTTCTTTAATCCTACATTGAAAATTATCTTAGATAATTATGATGGAATAATGAGCATTATAATTCCTACATTAGGAAAAGAGCGACAACAAACGTATAGTCCATTTTTGCCAATTTGTCCTGATACGGGAAGAGTATTAGAAATACCTGTTTTAGAGATTAATAAGAAAAAATTTACAATTGTTTTCGATAATAAGGGAAAGAAATTAGAGGCAAGTATTTTAGACGGGAATTGTAAATTACAATGGAAAGTTGATTGGGCAATGAGATGGTACGCTCTTGAAGTTGATTTTGAGATGTATGGTAAAGATTTAATTGAAAGTGCAATATTATCTACAAAAATTATTAATTTAATTGGAAAAAAAAATCCATCTGGATTTGCATATGAATTATTTTTAGATGAAAAAGGTGAAAAAATTTCTAAGTCAAAAGGTAACGGTATCACTATAGATCAATGGTTAGAATATGCTTCTCCTGAGAGTTTGTCATTATATATGTACCAAAATCCTAAAAGGGCAAAAAAACTTTATAGGGAAATAGTGCCAAAAGCTGTAGATGATTATCTAGATTCTATTGAAAAATCAAAGAAACAAAATGAATTACAATTATTAATGAATCCTGTTTGGCATGTTCACAATGGGGAAGTTCCCAAAGAAGATATGGTAATGACATTTTCAATGTTATTAAATTTAGTTGAGACGAGCAATGCAGATACTAAAGAATTATTATGGAAATTTGTAAAGAAATATAAACAAGATATTTCTGAGAAAAATTTTCCAATTTTTGATGGATTAGTTGGTTATGCTATTAAATATTTTAATGATGTAATAAAAGCTCAAAAAAAATATAAAAAACCAAATGAGTCAGAAAAATCTGCTCTTAAGGCCTTAGTACAAACTTTAGAAAAATGTAATGACGATATGTCACCAGAAGAAATTCAAACACTAATTTATTCAACTGGTAAAGAAAATGGGTATGCTGAAAATTTGAGAGATTGGTTTAAGTTGATTTATGAGGTAATTTTTGGTGATGAAAATGGGCCACGTATGGGGTTTTTTATAAGTTTTTTTGGCGTTAATGAGACAAAAGAGCTATTAATTAATAAATTAAAATAATGTTTTCAAAACTAAGACCTTTATTATTTAAAATAGATCCAGAGAAAGCACATAATTTAGCAATTCAGTCACTAAAATTTAACTTAGTTTCAAATATATTTGATGAAAATAATAATGATCCAATTTTTAAGACTAAAATTTTCGGTAAAGAATTAGATAATCCTATTGGAATGGCAGCAGGTTTTGATAAAAATGCAGAAGTATATAATCCTTTATTTAGACTTGGTTTTGGATTTGTTGAAGTTGGTACCATCACACCTCTAAAGCAATACGGAAACTCTAAACCAAGGGTTTTTAGACTTGTTGAAGATCAAGCTTTAATTAATAGATTGGGTTTTAACAATCATGGAGCTGATACTGTTTTAGATAGAATCCAGTCTAATAAGAAGTTAGGATTGCTTGGAATAAATATTGGTCCTAATAAAGACTCTGTTGATAGATTAAATGATTATTTAGTTGGATTAAAAACCTTTCATCAAGTTGCAGATTATATAACAATAAATATTTCATCACCAAATACTGAAAATTTAAGAAATTTTCATGAAGAGACTAAATTACAGGAATTGCTTAAATCTATCCTAAGAGAAAAAGATAATTTAAAATCAAAGGTTCCAATCGCTGTAAAAATTTCACCAGATATAGATGAAAATCAAATTAATTTAATTTCTGAAATTCTATTAGAAAATCAAATAAAAATGATTATAGTTTCAAATACTTCAGAGTCGTCTAGAAATGATCTAAAGGATATTCAAAAACACCAAAAAGGTGGATTATCTGGAAAACCTATAGAAATAAAATCAAATATTTTAATTAATAAATTTTATAAAATATTAAATGGTAAAATAAAAATAATAGGCGTTGGAGGTGTTGATTCTGGGAAAGCAGCTTATGATAAATTTCTGGCTGGTGCTGATTTAATTCAACTTTACACTGGAATGGTTTTTAAAGGTCCAAATATTGCTGGTATTATAAAAAAAGATCTAAAAGATTTATTATTAAGAGATGGAGTGAAAAATTATACTGAAATTATAGGAAATAAATAACTATCTTAAATCTAATAAACTTGACGCATTCATTATCTCGCCTTATATAGGCACTGTTATTATGTCAAAAAAATGTGAATTAACCGGTAAAATCCCAATGAAGGGTCATAATGTTAGCCATGCTAACAACAAGACTAAAAGAAGATTTTTACCCAATCTTAAGAAAGTTAAGTTTACCAGTGAGTTAATGAAAAGAAGTTTAAAATTAACTGTTAGCAACGCTGGTGTAAGATCAGTTGATAAAAAGGGAAGTTTTGATGAATATTTAAAAGTAGTTAAAAATAAAAATTTATCACCAAGACTTAAAAAATTAAAAAAAGGCATCTTAATTAAATCTCCATTTAAAAAGAAACCAGTAGCAAAATCTGCATAATGAATAGATCGTTTTTAATACTCTCATTTTTAATGGGTTTGATCGTTTTATCATCTAATTATTTAGTTCAGTTCCCAATCAATTATTATGGATTAGAAGAAATATTAACTTATGGCGCCTTTAGTTACCCAGTTGCATTCTTGATTACTGATTTGGCAAATAGATCTTATGGCAAACTTATAGCAAGAAAAATTGTTTATATTGGATTTGTAATAGGTGTTAGTTTTACTCTTTTATTTTCAACTAGTTTTGCAGATCTAATTTCAGTGAGAATAGCAGTTGGATCAGGAACAGCTTTTTTAGTTGCTCAACTTTTAGATGTTCAAATTTTTGATCGATTACGAAGCAAAAGATGGTTTATAGCACCACTGACTTCTTCATTTATTGGATCTACTGTTGATACTTTTTTATTTTTTTCAATCGCTTTTTATGCAACAGGCATACCTTGGGTTACGTTATCATTAGGTGATTTGGCGGTAAAAATATTCGTAGCCATTATGATGTTAATACCTTTTAGATTCTTGTTAGGTACATTAAAACCAATTTAAATTTAGTATAAAAATTTGTAAGATAATATCTTATAAGCTAACTTTGCTATTAGGAAGTTATATGAGTTAAATCCTTTTATAGGAGAAAGTTCATTAATATCAGCTCCAACAATTTTAGAATTTTTTGTAGCCATCTTTATAATATCTAATGTCTCATCCCATAATAAACCACCAGGTTCTGGAGTCCCAGTTGCAGGCATAATACTTGAGTCTAGACCATCGACATCAAAAGTAAGATAAACAGTTTTATTATTTATTAATTTTTTGAATTTATCAAAGTTCCATTTTTTTTTATCTTTTGCCCAAAAAATATTTATTCTTGAAGAATTTTTTTTTAAAAAAGGAATTTCACTTTCTGAAATATTTCTTATGCCAAAAGAAATTACGGAAACATTTGGATAATCTAGACATCTTCTAATAGCAGATGCATGTGAAAATTTTTCTCCATTGTAACTTTGACGTAAATCTGCATGTGCATCAAAATGTAAAAGACAAATATTTTTATATTTTTTGGTAAATGGCTCAATACACCCAGGAGTTATTGAATGTTCTCCACCAAATGTCATTGGAAAAAGCTTCTTATCTAAAATCTCTTGGTTTATTTTAGACATTTTATTAAGTGCCTTTTTAATATTTTTATCTATTTTAAATGGTTTTAAAGTTTTGATTCCAATTTTTTTATATGGTTCACATTTTAATTCTTCATCATAGAGCTCTACTTGATGCGAAGCTTTGATAATTTCTTTTGGTCCATTTTTAGTTCCTCTTCCATAACTTACAGTCTTCTCTAGTCCAAATGGTACTATTATAACTTTTTCTTTAAATTTGAATCTATTATCAACTCCTAAAAAACCGTTTTTATTTGAGAGATATTTCACTTTTTATCCTATTATTTATATTTCTATTTCACCTCTTAAAAAAGTCACTGCATCACCACCTATTGTAACTCTATCTCCATTATGAGTACAATAAAGTTTTCCTCCTCTTTCAGAAATTTGATTTGCAAACAACTCTTTTTTGTTGAGAACTTTCGACCAGTATGGAATTAATTCACAGTGAGCTGATCCAGTTACTGGATCTTCAGGTATCCCTAATTTTGGGGCAAAATTTCTTGAAACGAAATCAACTTTATTTCCTGGCGCGGTGACTATCACTGCGGGGCAATCTAATTCTTTTAATTTTTCCATATCAGGATTAATAGATTTTATATCATCCTCATTTTTAAAAATAGCAACAGCATCTCTATGACGAAAAAGTGCCAAAGGTCTTTTTCTGAGGGCTTCTGAAATTAATTCAATATTATTATATATTTTTGGTGGTCTAGAGGGAAAATTCATTATTAATAAATTTTTATTTTTAGAAACAATTAAATTATCACCAATTTTAGTTTTGAAAATAATTTTATCAAATTTGAGATTTAATTCTTCTATAATTACGTGAGCTGTAGCAAGAGTAGGATGTCCTGCCAAATCTAGTTCAGATATTGGAGTAAACCAACGAATATCAAATGAATCATTTTTATTAATAAAAAAAGCAGTTTCGGATAAATTATTTTCTTGTGCTATTTTTTGCATGACCTCATCAGGTAACCATTCTTTTAGAGGACACACTGCTGCAGGATTTCCTTTAAACACTTCAGATGTAAAAGCGTCAACTTGATATATTGGAATTTTCATTTTTAAATATTTTTATTTGAATATTTTTGAAAAATTTTTTCTATCTCTATTTTTCCATTCACCTTTATGATATGCATCACTTGCAATTAAAGGTAAAACACTAGTTGCTTCAGCAAAAACCATTTGTTCTTTAGTTATATCCACTTTTCCCCAAGAACTAGCTTCTTTAAGTGTAGAGCTACTACAGGCACCATCTCTAGAGTCAGCAACAGTAATCTGAACAGCATATTTGTGCATATCAACTTCCTTTCCAAGCAGTTCAGCACATATAACAGTATCTTGAATAAAATTTTTTGGAACTCCACCACCAATCATAAATAGGCCTGATCCTTTTGATTGAATTTTAATTTCGGTTAATTCTCTAAATTCTCTTACAGAGTCAATAGTCATATGTTTTTTTGGATTATTTTCTTGATGAATTACCAACCCAAAACCAGCACTAGAATCTGTAAATGCTGGACAAAATATGGGCACATTATTGTCATAAGCTGTTTCAATTAAAGAGTCTTTTTTCTTAGAATATTTTTTTAAATATTTGCCCATTTCATAAATAAATTCCCTGGATGTATAACTTCTTGGCTCTAATGTATCTGCTATTTCACATATTTTTTTATCACATTCCTGCAATTCCTCTTCATCAATATAAGTATCATAAATTCTATCAATGTAATTTTTTCTCAATTCCATATCATCCTGAAACTGTGAACCCTGATAATGTTTAAAACCTAATGCCTCAAAAAAATCCATGTCAATTATAGAGGCTCCTGTAGCAACTATTGCATCTACCATGTTGAATTTTACTAAATCTTTATAAATATTCATACACCCAGCAGCTGATGTTGAGCCTGCTAAAGTTAAAAATATTGTACATTCTTTATCTTTTAGCATTTGATTAAAAATATTTGCTGCGTTTGCAGTTTCTCTTGAGACAAATGACATCTTTTCCATAGAGGAAATTATCTTTTGAGCATCAAAAGATGTAATATCTATATGTTCTACAGGTTTTTTTAAAAAATCTTTTTTACTATTGTGACCAAAGTTTTTTTGATCTGACATTAAGCAACTAAATTAGCTTTGTTGATATTTTTATCATACATTGTCATTATTGGTTTGTCTTCTAATTCAAAAATCTCATTTGAATAATATCCATTAAACTGGGTTCGAAATGTTAATCCGTAAGCACCAAGCTGTCCAAGTTCAATATAATCGTTTTCTTTGATATTATTTGGAAGAAGAAAGGGTCCTTTCATGTAGTCCATACTATCACAAGTTGGACCAAAAAAATCAAAAGCTGATAATTTTTTTGAAATAATTTTGTTAGTATTGTCTTTAATCATTTTTGATGGAAAGACAATATTGGGAGTTCCAGCATCAAATAGTGTTCCGTATGTTCCATCATTAATATAAAGTTTTTGTTTTTTTCTCAAGTTTACTCTCACAATAGTAGAGCCACTTTCTGCAACTAAAGCTCTTCCAGGCTCACAAATAATTTCTGGTAATTTTTCAATTTTTAAATTTTTTAAACTTTTTTTTATTTCATTGAAATAATTATCTAAACTTTGTGGAATTAAGTCAGGATAAATCGTAGGAAATCCACCACCTACATTAATATAGTCAGGAATAATTTTTGTTTTTTTTATTATATTTGAGATTTCGCATATACCTTTTGAATAAGAGATAGGATGCATACATTGTGAACCAACATGAAAACTTAAGCCTGTTTTTTTTGCATATTGTTTTACTAGTCTAAACAAACCGGTAGCTTCTGATGTTAAAGCACCAAATTTTTTAGACAAGTCTATTTCTGCGTGCTCGTTAGATACTGATACCCTTACAAATAATTCTAAATCTTTAGCTTTATTAGTACACTCAATTATTTTGATTAATTCGTCTTTAGTGTCTAATGAAAAAGTTTTAACTCCATATTTAAAGTAAGCTTCTTTAATACTTTCTCTACTTTTGACAGTGTGCATGTATGAACATTTTGCAGTTTTACTAAAATCTCTTATAACTTTAATTTCTTCAATCGAAGCAACATCGAATTGCTGTATCCCACTCTCAATAATATTTTTAATTATTAAGGGGTGAGGGTTAGTTTTTATTGCGTATAATATTTTACCTGGAAAATTCTTTAAAAAATACTTTACAGCTGATTTGATAGAATTTTTCCTGATACAGTATACAGGTTTTTCAGGTTTAAGTTGATTTACTAACTCTTCAACTGTTTTAAATTTTTGCATATAAAATGCCTCCAAAAAAAATTTAATAAAAAAAAGCTTTTTACTTGTAAAAAACTTTCAAATTCATCCCCTGATAAGCCCATAGATTGACAAAGTAAAGTAAATAATAGCTATTGATTTATATTAATTAGTATCCATATTAATCATATGAAAGAACAACCTATACTCAAAAACATCAATGATTTTGATAATAAATCACTTTTGATAGTGGATGATGACAATCCATTTAGAGAAAGATTAGCTAGAGCTATGGAAAAAAAGGGTTTTGAAGTTTTTCAAGCTGAGAGTGTACAAAAAGGTGTTGAGTCTGTTAAGGCAAAAAAACCTGGTTTTGCAGTTGTCGATTTAAGACTTGGAGATGGGAATGGATTAGAAGTTGTAAAACAAATTCAATCAAATAATCATGATAGCAGAATAATAATGCTAACTGGTTATGGCAATATACCCACTGCAGTTGCTGCAATAAAAGAGGGTGCAATTGATTATTTAGCTAAACCAGCTGATGCTGAGGATGTAGAAAAAGCTTTATTAGCAGATCCTGAAAAAAAGGCAGCACCACCTGAAAATCCAATGTCAGCAGATAGAGTAAAATGGGAACATATACACAGAGTATTTGAGCTTTGTAATCGAAATGTTTCAGAAACTGCGAGAAGATTAAAAATGCACAGAAGAACTCTTCAAAGGATTCTTTCTAAAAGATCACCTAGATAAGTTTTCTAATTTTAAAGATTTGTTTTGTTAAAATTGCTAATATTAGAATTTTACAAATTTCTGCTAAAAGAAATGGTTTAGCCCCCAATACAAAAATAGGTTTGTCCCATCCAATTAATGTTCCTAACCATAATAATCCTAAAATATATATAGTTGAAGTCGCAAGTACCAGTTTACTTAATATAAGTATAAAACTATCTGTAAGTTTAATCTTTGATGCTAAAAAGCATGCAGTTAAAAATCCAATTAAATATCCCATAGTTGGGCCAGTGAAATATAGCAGTCCAACACCTTTTTCTGGAGAATTTGAAAACACTGGTAAACCTAATATTCCTTCAAATAAATATAATGCAATAGAAGCTAATCCAATTTTATACCCTAAACTAATTCCTAAAAATAAAACTACAAAAGTTTGCATTGTCATTGGTACAGGGTAAAAAGGAATTTTTATTTTTGCAGAAATAGTTAAAGCTATTGAACCAAGCACTATAGTTAAGAATGATTTAATTATTTTGGATTGTGTGAGATTTTTTGTTAATTCCATTAAACAAATAATACTCCTAATTGTTAATATAATCTAGTGATTAGTAGATTAAATTAAAGTTTAGACTATATTATTAGTAAAATATTTAATAAAATTTAATGAGTAAAATTCAAAAAACAGATCACTTCTATCTTATTGATGGTTCAGGATATATTTTTAGAGCTTATTATGCATTGCCACCATTAAGTAGAAAAAGTGATGGATTACCAACAGGTGCTGTCAGTGGTTTTTGTAGCATGCTTTTTAAACTTTTAGAGGATTCAAAATCAAACCAAAATTTACAGAAACCAACTCATTTTGCAGTCATTTTCGACTCTGCTAGAAAAACATTCAGAAATGACATTTATAGTGATTATAAAGCAAATAGATCTGAGGCACCAGATGATCTAGCACCCCAATTTGAGTACATAAGGAAATCAGTTTTAGCATTTAATTTAGCCTCTGTTGATTTACCCAATTATGAAGCAGATGATTTGATCGCAACTTATGTAGATCAAATATTAAAAAAAGGTGCAAAAGTTACAATAGTTTCATCAGATAAAGATTTAATGCAATTATATCAAAAAAATGTTCGTATTTTCGATCCTATGAAAAATAAATTTATAACAGACGAAGATGTTGTTAAAAAATTTGGTGTCGATGCTTCAAAAGTAATAGATGTTCAATCTTTAGCAGGTGATAGTAGTGATAATGTGCCTGGGGTTCCAGGAATAGGAATAAAAACTGCTGCTGAGTTAATAAATAAATATGGTACTTTGGAAAAATTACTTAAATCTGCTCATGAAATTAAACAAAACAAAAGAAGAGAAACTCTCTTAGAAAATAAAGATAAAGCATTAATTAGTAAAAGGCTTGTGACTTTGGATCATAACTCCCCAATAAATAGAGAATTAAATGAGTTTGAATTAAAAAGTATAGATAAAGATAAATTATATAAATTTTTAAGAGAGATGGAATTTAATAGATTATTAAGTTCTGCTATTTCCACATATGGACAACCAGATTTAGTTAGCTCTGTTTCAGAAATGAGAAACATAGAAAAACAAATTACAATTAATAATAAAAATTATTATCTAATTTCTAATCCAAATGAAATCGATAAGTGGGTTGAAGAGGCAGAAGAATTAGGGGAGGTTGCTGTAGATACTGAAACAAATTCTATCGACCCTCATCAAGCAGAGCTTGTAGGTATTTCGTTATCTTCGAGGATAGGTAAAGCTTGTTATATTCCAATTGGTCATAAATCTTCAAAATGTATTAAAAAAGATATTGTTATTAAAAAGTTAAAAAAATTATTAGAAGACCCAAGTGTTAAAAAAATTGGCCAAAATATAAAATTTGATTTTATTGTTCTTTTTAAAAATGGGATAGCGATGTCTGCTATGGAGGATACAATGTTGATGTCCTATGTTTTAGATGCAGGAAAAAATAGACATAATATGGATACATTATCAGAATTACATCTAGGCCATAAAACAATCTCATTTAAAGAAATGGTGGGAACAGGAAAAAAAGAGATTAATTTTAGTGAAGTTGAAGTTAATAAAGCTAAAGATTATGCTGCTGAAGACGCTGATATAACTTTTAGACTCTATAAAAAATTCTCTAAAAACTTAAAATCTGAAAAACTAATTAACATTTATGAAATCTTTGAAAAACCATTAATTAAAATTCTTGCATTTATGGAAATAGAAGGAGTAGAGATTGATAGTAAGTTTTTAAAGTCTCTCTCTCAAAAATTTAAGCAAAAAATCCTAACACTAGAACAGGAAATATTTAAACTTTCAAAAAAAGAATTTAATATTGGTTCACCTAAACAGTTAGGCGAAATCATTTATAAAGATCTTAAAATTGCAGGTTTAAAGAAAACTAAAAAAGGTGGATTTGCAACAAGTGCGTCTGTATTGGAAGATTTAGCATTTAAAGGCAATAAATTTCCAGCATTAATTCTAAACTGGAGACAGTTATCAAAATTAAAAAATACATACTCTGATGCCTTGCCTGAGCATGTAAACCCAAAAACTAAAAGAGTTCACACTTCCTTTCTATTAGCTGCTACCACGACCGGAAGATTAGCATCAAGTGACCCTAATCTTCAAAATATTCCTATTAAATCTGATGATGGTAAAAATATTAGAAAAGCATTTCAGGCCAAAAAAGATTATTTATTAATTTCCGCAGATTATAATCAAATAGAGATGAGAATTCTTGCAGATTTAGCTGATGTGAAAGAATTAAAAAAAGCGTTTAGAAACAATGAAGATATTCATTCGCTCACTGCAAGTCAAATATTTAATATTGATATTACAAAAGTAAATCAAGATCACAGAAGAAAGGCTAAGGCTATTAATTTTGGAATAATTTATGGAATTTCTCAATATGGCTTAGCAAAACAAATTAATGTTTCAAATTATGAAGCTGAAGAATTTTTAAATTCTTATTTTGGAAAATTCCCAGAAATTAAAGATTATATGGATAACACGATAAAGTTTTGTAGAAAAAGTGGTTATGTAAATAATATTTTTGGAAGAAGATCTCATTTTAATGGAATAAATGATAAAAATTTTAATGTAAGAAATTTTCAAGAGCGAGCCGCTATTAATGCACCAATACAGGGTTCAGCATCAGAAATTATGAGATTAGCAATGATAAAATTGAATAATAGATTATCTGAGAAAAAACATAAAAATTCTAAAATGTTATTACAGATACATGATGAATTAATATTTGAAGTTCCAAAAAATAGTGAAAAAACAATAAGCAAAATTATTAAAGAAGAAATGACAAGTGTTACTAAAAGTGATTATCATTCATTTTCTATACCCTTAACTATTGATTTAAATATTGGTGATAATTGGGGGATGTTGCATTAATAAATTAGGATTGCCCAATTTAGAACAATTTAGTACTTTTAAAGTTAAATATGTTTAAAGAAACCATTGCATTAATTGATGATGATAGGAATATTTTAACTAGTTTAAGTATTGCTTTGGAAAAAGAGGGATTTAAAGTTCAAACTTATATAGACGGGGAAAGTGCATTAATTGGTCTGACCAGAACACCGCCAGACTTAGCAGTAATTGATATAAAGATGCCTAAAATGGATGGAGAAGAATTACTCAAGAAACTTAGAAAAAAAACTTCTATGCCTGTTATTTTCCTAACATCTAAAGATGATGAAATCGATGAACTTTTAGGTTTAAAATTGGGTGCAGATGATTTTATAAAAAAATCTGGGGGTTTTTCAATTAAAGTTTTGATTGAGAGAATTAGATTACAACTTAGGAAAAAGGATGGAAATAATATTGTAGAAGAAAATAAAAGTTTAATTTCTCATGGAAAATTAAAGCTAGACCCATCTCAACTTGAGTGTGAGTGGAATGGAGTAAATCTACCAGATAAGTTAACAACCACTGAATTTTTGATTGTCAAAGAGCTCGCTAAAAGACCTGGTATTATTAAAGAAAGAGCTCAATTAATGGATATTGCTTATCGAGAAGACACAGATATTGAAGACCGAACTATAGATAGTCACGTTAAAAGAATTAGAAAAAAATTTAAAAAAGTTGACCCTGATTTTTCAGCTATTGAAACTAGATATGGCAGTGGATATAGATGGAATATTAGCTAATGTTTAGTAAATACTTAAAAAATTTATCAATATTAAAGAAATTTTTATTTATAAATTTTATAATTTTTACGATTATTGGTTTATTTACAACAATATATTTAAACAACGTTCAACCAAACTTAATAAAAAAAAAATCAGTAAATCATATAATTATTATTGATAATACAATTGATAATATTTTAAGATTAGATGTAACTTTTAATGAAGATGACATTAGAAAGTTTTTATTTTCAACAAGATTTATATTTCAAAATTTAGATAGAGTAATTTTCTTTAATAATAAGTTAAATTTAATAGGAGATACTGACACCTTAGATCTTGATCCTAGATCTTTTTCTTCAAGATTGAGTGAAATAGAATTTGAAAGTTTAAATGAAAAAAAAGATGAACTAAGCAATGAAAATAAAGATATAAATATTAATAAAAAAAAAATTGTAACATTCAAAGAAATTTTAACTAATTATTCTGACTCTGAAAATTATGGAGAACCATATACATTTACACAAGAGGATTTTAATCAATTTAAATTAACAACAATTAAAAATGTAGTTAAGAATAAAACAAATATTGGATACATAGCTATTACAGAAAATGCAAACGATATAAAAACGGCAATAGATGAAAGAAAAGCATTTGTCATACGAACAGCAATAGCTGTAGGATTTGTTATCTTAATTTTTTCATTTGTTCTAAGTAGATATTTTATAAAACCAATACAGAACCTAGTTGATTATACAAAAGTTATTAAAGAGAAAAGCCAGATACAAACTAGTATTGAAAATTTAAAGAACCGGAATGATGAACTAGGACTTTTGTCTAATTCGTTAGATGATATGACTAATGAGTTACAGAAAAGGGTTACTCATGCAGAAAATTTTTCAACTGATTTAGTGCATGAAATAAGGAATCCTTTAGCATCTCTCAAAAGTGCTTCAGAAATTTTACAAGATACAAATAATTCAGAAGAGCGATTAAAGTTGTTAAATATTCTTAGTCATGATGTTCAAAGAATTGAAAGATTGATAACAGATTACTCACAAATGTTGAAAGATGAGGTTGCACTCAGTAAAGAGAAAATGAAAAAAATAGATATAGGACCAATCTTACAATCGGTCGTTGATGACTATAATAGCATCCATAATGTAAAAAAGAACATAGAGATAAGTTTTAGAAGTGATGGCAAAGAATATTATTTTATAAATGGTATAGAGAATAGGATAGAACAAATAATTGCAAATTTATTGGATAATTCAATCTCTTTTAGTAAAAATGGCTCTCATATATTAGTAGATGTGTCAATTAGTTCTCAAAATGAAATTTCAATTAAAATTATAGATGAAGGCCTAGGATTTAAGGAAAAAGATACGAATAAAATTTTTAAAAGATTTTATAGCAATAGGCCTGATAAATTTGGAGAACATTCTGGTTTAGGACTAAATATTGTAAAAAATTTAGTTGACATACATGAAGGTACAATTCTTGCTGTTAATAGAGAAAATAGTCAAGGAGCGGAAATTCAAATTAATTTCCCTAGTGCCAAATCTTAGTGTTGACTAATTTTAGTTTGTTGTTACAAAGACTAGCTTATGGAAGATTATAAAGTCAAAAATATCGAAGACGCAGCATTCGGTAGAAAAGAAATTTCTCTTGCGGAAACTGAAATGCCAGGATTAATGGCAGTAAGAGCCGAATATAAAGGTCAAAACCCATTAAAAGGTGCAAGAATATTAGGATGTTTGCATATGACTATCCAAACAGCTGTTTTAATTGAAACTTTAGTTGACTTGGGTGCTGAAGTTAGATGGTCTTCATGCAACATATTTTCAACTCAAGACCATGCAGCAGCAGCAATTGCAAAAGCTGGAATACCAGTGTTTGCATGGAAAGGTGAGACAGAGGAAGAATATTGGTGGTGTGTTAAGCAGACCATTGAAGGCAAGAAAGATTGGAAGCCTAATATGATTTTAGATGATGGTGGAGATCTAACTGCTTTGATGCACAAAGATTATAAAGATTTATTAAAAGATATAAAGGGTTTAAGTGAAGAGACTACTACAGGAGTTCTTGCTCTTAAAAAGATGGAGGAGCAAGGAAATTTATTAGTTCCAGCAATTAATGTAAACGACTCAGTAACAAAATCAAAATTTGATAATTTATATGGCTGTAGAGAAAGTTTAGTTGATGGTATAAAAAGAGCAACAGATGTTATGATGTCTGGAAAAGTTGCAATCGTTGCAGGATTTGGAGATGTAGGTAAAGGAAGTGCGGCCTCGTTAAGACAAAGTGGAGCAAGAGTTCTAGTTACAGAAACGGACCCAATATGTGCTCTTCAAGCAGCTATGGAGGGTTATGAAGTAGTCTTAATGGATGAAATGATAGGACAAGCAGATATTGTTGTTACAGCAACTGGGAACAAAGATGTTGTGACAGCTGATCATATGCGAGCAATGAAAGATAGATCTATTTTATGTAATATTGGCCATTTTGACAACGAGATACAAGTAGAGGCTCTAAAAAATTACAAATGGGATGAAGTAAAACCACAAGTTCATGAAATAACATTTCCAGATGAAAAAAGATTAATTCTATTAGCAGAGGGAAGATTAGTAAATTTAGGTTGCGGAACTGGTCATCCGAGTTTTGTTATGAGTGCATCATTTACAAATCAAGTAATTGCTCAAATTGAATTATGGAACAATTCAGATAATTACGAAAATAAAGTTTATGTACTTCCTAAACATTTAGACGAAAAAGTAGCAAGACTTCACTTAGATAAAGTTGGAGCTAAATTGACACCATTATCTAAAGAGCAAGCAGATTACATAAGTGTCACTCCTGAGGGACCTTACAAACCTCATGCATATCGCTATTAACAATAGCAAAATAGATATTTCATCATTAGAGTTAACAAAAAAATTAGCTGAAACATTTCAAAATTATCTAAATAAAGGAAGCACAGCCTGTTTTTATGGAGATGTAGGTGTTGGAAAAACAACGTTTATAAAATATCTAATAAATGCTTATCAAAAAAAAAATAATCTAAAAATTTCTGAAGTTACTAGCCCTACTTTTAATTTACTTAATGAGTATGAAGTAGGTGATTTGTTGGTAAAACATTATGATTTTTACAGAATAAATAATGAAATTGAAATTAATAATTTAGGTTTGTTTGAAAATAACTCAGACTCGATTACATTAATAGAATGGCCAGAACTTTTTAATAAAAATCAGCAAACAAACACTGTAAATTTAATTTTTTCGTATGAAAATGATTTTAATAATAGATATGTTAGAATTTCTGGTTTAAAATAATAATTATTTTTATGAAACTTTTAAAAAAGTTTAAAGAAATAAGAGGTGACGCATCTTCTAGAAAATTTTATAGAAATAAAAAAAATAATTCCATCATTGTATATGCAAAAAAAGATAAAAATAAAAATCTTCTTATTTACGATGCAATAAATAAGATTTTACTTAAAAATGATATTTCAGCACCAAAATTATTAAATCAAAACTATAATAATAATTTTATTGAAATACAGGATTTAGGTGACAAAACTATTTATCAAATATTGAAAAAAAAAAAATTTAATAATTTTTTAATTATGAAAAAGGTGATCAATATACTTAATAAATTACAATTAATAAAAGTTAGAAGAATTAAAAATTTTAAAGATAAATATTATGAAATTAAATATTACAATAATAATGTATTATATAATGAGACAAATCTTTTTTGTGAATGGTATGTTAAAAAAAAGTTGTTAAAAAAAAAACAAAAAGAATTTGTTTTAGAATTTAAAAAAGAAGTTCGATTTTTATTATCGAAATTAAATTTTAAAAATCAAACTTTTGTACATAGGGATTTTCATGTGTCAAATCTTATGTATTTTAAAAATAAAATTAGTCTTATTGATAATCAAGATGCTTTAATTGGTAATAAAGCTTATGATTTAGCATCATTAGTAGATGATGTAAGACTAAAAACATCAGATCAATTTAAATACAAAATTTATAATTATTATTTGAGTATGAATAAAAATATTAAAAGAGATAAATTTAAAAATGATTTTGAAATTTTGTCAGTTTTAAGAAATTTAAAAATTATTGGCATATTTATGCGATTAGCTAAAAGAGACAAAAAGAAAAAATATCTTAAGTTAATTCCATATGCATGGGAAATGATTATTTTTAGAATGAAAAATAATAAAGTTTTTAACAACCTAAATTCTTTAATAAAAACAAACTTTCCTAAAAATTATTGATGAGATTATGAAAATAAATACAGCTTTGATCTTATGTGCCGGTTATGGCAAAAGATTAAATCCACTAACAAAAAAAATTCCAAAACCTTTACTAGAATTAAATCATATCACAATGCTAGAAAATTCAATAAATTTAATTGAAAATTTAGGGTTAAAAAAAATTTTAATCAATACTTTCTATTTAAAAGATCAAATTAAAAAATTTATAAGACAAAAAAAATTTAAATGTAATATTAAAGTCATTGATGAGGGTAAAGATATTCTTAATACTGGTGGAGGTGTATTAAATATGATTAATCATTCAAGAGATAAAGATTTTTTGATTATTAATCCCGATACACTCTGGAGAAATGAGAATATTTTAGAAATTAAAGAAATGGAAAAAATATATTTTTCCAAATCAGCAAAAAACATTCTTTTAATAGTAAAAAAAAATTTAAGTTTTGATAAAGATTTAACTGGAGATTTTAATCTTAAAAAAAATTTAATTTCTAAAAATCATAAAAATGAATTTATTTATACAGGCTGCCAAATTATTAATAAAAAAATATTTTTGAATTTTCAAGTACAAAATTTTTCTATATCTGAGATTTGGAATATCTTATTAAAAAAAAATAAGCTTTATGGTTTTGAAAGTTTGAATAAATTTTATCATATTACAAATCTAAAAGTATTTAAAAAATTAAAAGATCTTTAGCTCTATCTTTATCTAAATACTTACATTCACATATCTCTCTTTTATTATTAAAAGTCAGAACTAATGGATTACCAGTTGGAATTTCTAATTTTGTTATCTGGTTATTGTCTAATTTAAATAAAAGCTTACATAGTGCTCTGATAGAGTTTCCATGAGCTGAAATTAAAATATTTTTTTCAACAATATTATTCTCAATTTCACTTTTATAAAATCTTATAACTCGTTCATACGTATCTTTTAAAGATTCTGTATCTGGAATATTTTCTCTTGGAACATTATCATAAATTTTAATATTTTTAGGATGATAAGGATTTTTTTTATCTAATGGGTCAGGTCTTAAATCCCAAGATCTTCTAAATTGGTGCACTTTTTCTTCACCTAACTTAGCTTTCATTTCATCCTTGTTTAAACCAGTGAGAGCACCATAATGTCTCTCATTTAATTGCCATGAATTCTTTGAGGATTTATCATTTCCAAGTGCTTTTTGAATCAATTTAAGAGTATTTTTTGCTCTAAGTTGTATTGATGAATAAAATAGATCAATTTCAATATTAAGATTTTTGATTAAATTACCTGCTTTTTTTGCCTCTAATTCACCATTTTTGGTCAATTCAACATCCACCCATCCTGTAAATCTATTTTGAAGATTCCACTTACTTTGTCCATGCCTTACTAAAATTAAATTATTCATAGTAGTTATTTTAGATTAATTTAATTAATAAAACTATAGTTTTTAATGTTTAATTTTTTTAAAAAATATAAAATTTTTTTTTATCTAATTAACCTTCTTTTAATATTCATTTATCTATTTCCAGGGAGTATTTTTGGATGTATTTTATATAATGATTGTAGAATTCAGCCTCAACTAACTTCAGATTTTTTAATATCATCAAATCATACTTATGCTTTTTTAATTTTATCAATGATAGGATTTTTTACTTATAAGGAGTCTAAGAATTTAAAAGTATTAAAGATATATCTAATTTTATTATCAGTGATATTAGAAGGACTTCATTTAATAATCCCAAATAGAAGTTTTGAATTATCTGATTTATTTGGTAATGTAGTTGGTGTGTTTGTAATAATTATTATTAATTTTTTTTGGAATAATGAAAAGTTTAAAAGTTAATTTATCAATTCTTATTTTATTTTTAATTACAGGCTGTTCATCTATACCTTCAAACACCTCTGATAGTTGTTCAATATTTAAAGAAAGATATTTATGGTATAAACATGCCAAAAAATCTGAGCAAAAATGGGGAACTCCTATTTATATTCAATTGGCAATTATAAAATGGGAGTCCGATTTTGATTGGTTGGCAAAACCTCCAAGACAAAAAATTTTTAAAGTAATACCATATAAACGTCCTTCAAGTTCATTTGGATATTCTCAAGCTGTGAAAGGAACATGGGAACAATATAAAAAAGAAACTGGTAATAAAGTTGCTACAAGAGCAAGATTTAAAGATAGTGTTGATTTTATAGGATGGTATACAAAAAAGACGAAAAGTATTCTTAACATATCTCAAAAAGATGCTTTTAGGCAATATGTTGCTTATCATGAGGGATGGGGAAATTATAAAAATTATAAAAAAAATGAAAAAATAATTAATTTAGCTAAAAGAGTAGAAAAACAATCGTTTATTTATAAAAAACAACTTTCACAATGTAGTAGCAGATTAAGTAGGAATAAGTATATTATTTTTTAGATAATTCTTTCTTTAGCTCTAAATCAACAGTGTCGATCCTTTTTGTATTTTTTGCTAGAGTTACATACATAGTAGGTGTGACATATAATGTGAAAAATGTAGATATAATCATTCCACCCAAAATCGTAGAGCCTACAGCCAGTCTAGATGCTTCCCCTGCACCAGGTCCAAAATTTCCAACAACGAGTGGTAACATCGCTATCATTGTGCTTATCGATGTCATCATTATTGGTCTAAACCTTAGGTTACATGCTTCTTTAATTGATAAGCTAATATTTTTACCAGTAGTTCTTAATTGATTAGCGTAATCAACTATTAAAATACTATTTTTTGTTGAGATACCAATTAGAATTACTAGTGCAATCTGTGAAAAGATATTTATTGAGCTGTTCAAAAATAAAATGAATGTTAGGCCACCAAATAGAGCAAGAGGGACAGTTAAAATTATAATGAAAGGGTGTAGAAATGAATTAAATGTTGCTGCCATCACTAAGTATGCTGTTAATAAAGCTAATGCAAATATTATAAATAATTCATTGCTAGTTTCTTTAATCTCCTCCGATTTTCCTTTCCATGAAATTTGATTTGATGAACCAACTTCTATCATAGTTTTTTCTAAATATTTGATTGCTTCAGAAAGTGTATAATTTTCAGAGATATTTGCAGAAATGGTAATAGCTTTTTGTCTATTGTATCTTGCTAATTTTTTTGCAGAACCTTCTTCTCTGAATTCTACTAAATTTGCAAGAGAAATTAGTTTACCAGTAGTATCCGATCTAACAAATATTTTAGTTAATCCTTCTTGGGACCTCCTATCTTTTAAATATTGCTGAAATATTACGGGGTACTCTTTTCCAAGTTTATTAAATTTAGTAATTGTTTTTCCTCCATAGAGAGTTTCTAATGTTTTACCTATAGACTCTGTTGAAACACCAAGGTCTTTAGCTCTATTTTTATTTATAATTAACTTTATTTCAGGTTTATCTCTTGAATAATCAGATTCAATTCTCGATAAATTTTTATTTTCTCGTAATTTATTTATTACTATTGATTGTATATTTTCTAATTCGTCGTAACTACCTCCTTGAATAACCATTTGAACAGGTTTGTTATAACTAGAAACTCTAATTGATTGTGGAGAAATAGGAAAAGCAACAGTCTCTGGTACAGTCACAATTTTACCTATCGCTTGTCTCATAACAGTTTGTGAATTTTGTTTTCTATCCTTCCAATCGTTAAGTAAAGCTATGATTATAAAACTATTAAAAGAATTTTTATTACTTCCAAATCCTGGTACTCTCATAATTAATCTTTTATAGGGACTATCATTTGCCTCTAAAAGAGGTAATAGTCTTTGTTCAACATCTTCAGCTCTTTTTTCGGTATATTCAAATGAACTTCCTTCATCTGTAAAACCCAGAACAAGATAAACGCCTCGATCCTCCATTGGCATTAATTCTTTTTTTGTTGATATATATAAAATAGCTGATCCAATAATAATCATAATTATAAAAGCAATAATTATATTTTTTTTGTCTAACCAATAAACCAATGTTTCCTGATAAAATTTTGAAAATGCTTTAAAAAATTTGTTAAAACTATTGACTAATAAATTTTTTTTATTTTGTTGAACTAAAAATTTACTTCCTAACATTGGAGATAAAGTAAGTGCTACAAATGATGAGACGACAACAGAAAAAGACAAAGCTATTGCAGTTTCTCTAAATAGTGTTCCTGCAATTCCATCGATAAAAATTAAAGGTAAAAAAACGGCTACCAAAATCAATGTTGTTGCTATTATTGCAAAACTAATTTGTTTTGAACCTTTATAAGCTGCTACTAGTGAATTTTCTCCATTTTCTATTCTTCTGTAGATTGCATCTGTCATTATAACAGAGTCATCTGTAATGATACCTATGGCTAAAATAAAACTTAATAGAACAAAAATATTTATTGATAATCCAAATAAATAAATTCCTAGAAATGAAGCAATCAAACTTACTGGAAGAGCTATAGCCGGCACTATTACTGCTTTAAGATTACCTAGAAATAAATAAATAATTATTATTACCAATATAAAAGCAATTATTAATGTTTTATAGACTTCATTAATAGCTGCACCAACATACGTTGCCCTATTAAAAGCAATTTCGATATTTAGATCATCTGGTAATGTTTTTTTAACATCTACTATTTTTTTGGAAATTGCTTTTGATAACTCTACAGTTGATGCGCCACTTTTTGCGTAAATCCCAATACCTACAGTTGTTAAATCTAACGCACCTTTTCTCTGAGCTTTAAATAAATTCTTTTCTGTAACTGGACCAAATTCAATATTTGCGATGTCTAAAAGTCTCACAATATTACTTTGATTTTTTTTGATTGGTATCAACTTCAATTTCTCTAAATTATCATACGACTTATCCAAATTTAATGTTAAATCAATATTGCTGGCCTCAAGAGTACCTGCGGGAAGGCTAACATTTTCTTTTCTCAAGGCTGCCTCAACTTCTTCAATAGTTAAATTATTAGCTGCTAATTTTATTGGGTCTATCCAAACTCTAACACTTAAATCTCTTAATCCTCCAGTTCTAATTCTTCCAACATTCTTTACACTTGAGAATTGATCAACTAAATATCTTTCAACATAATCACCCAATTCTAAATCACTCCACTTTGAGGAAGTTACTGATAGCCACATTGTAGTTGTAAAACCTGCCGCTTGTTTTAAAATTTGTGGAGCATCTGCTTCACTTGGTAAGTTATCGACTATTCTAGCAACTCTCTCTCTAATATCATTAGCAGCATTATCTAAATCAATGTCAGTATTAAATTCAACCTTGATTGTACTACTTCCATTTTCAGATTTAGAGTCGATATTTTTTATTCCTTCTGCCCCGCCTACTACGTCTTCTATTACTTGTGTTACTTCTTGATCAATAATCGGTGCAGAAGCAGATCTATAATCTACTTTTATTTGAACTACAGGAGGCTGAAGACCATCAGGCAGTTCTCTAACAGGTAATTTTGAAAAAACAAATATACCAAAAACAATCAAAATTAGAGACATTACCCATGCAACAACAGGTCTTCTTATACTTACGTCTGTGATAAACATATACTATTTCAGAATGGGGTTGATTTTACCGTTGGGTCTTACTTTTTTTAAACCTTCAGCTACAATTTTGTCACCCTCTGCGATGCCTTCAAATACTTCAATAAAACTTTCAGATCTATCGCCCACTTTGATTTCTGTTTTATTAGCAATATCTTCGTCATCAACTTTATAAATATATACTTTATCGCCCTCTACTAAAACACTCGTATCAGGTATGCCTAAAGATATTCTTGAATTATATTTTATCGAAAATTCTAATAAAGAACCTGGTAATATTTCAAATTTGGAGTTGTCAATTTTTATTCTTGCTTTCAAGGATCTTGTATCTTCACTAATACGACTTGCCAAAGAGTCAATTGATCCAATATAATTTTTACCATTATAACCTGAAACCTTAACATCTACTTGAAGGCCAACTTTTATATACTGTGCAAAAACTTCTGGAATATTTACGTCAGAATAAATAGTAGATGAGTCCTCAAAATTTATTAAAATTGAAGTTGTTGAAACTTCTAGATCTTCAGAAAAGTTTCTCTTTCCGATAACTCCATCAAATGGAGCAGTAATATTTCTATTTTTTAATTTAGCAATTATTTCGTCTTTTTTTACCATTTGATTAAATTTTAGAGGCGCTAAAATCTCATATTTTTCAACTTTATATGCTCTTGTTTGAGCGGATATTGCCGTACCAAAAGTACTAACTTTATTTGAAAAAGATTTTTCTTTAACCTGACTAATAATAATTCCTGGTGGAGGTATTTTACTAAATTTTTTTTTAAAATGATTACCAATCATTGTTCTTGTTATGATCACAGCTATGATTATAAAAAAGAAAATTAATATTATAGATGTAATTTTAGTTGATCTTTTCATATTTAGTTTTTACCAAATTCGGCCCAAGAACCATCATATATAGTGGGCATATATTTAACATTTATTAAAGAATAAGCTAGAGCCAAAACACAAGCTGTCACTCCAGAACCACAAGAAAAAACAACATTAGTTGCTCCAACATCATCAATCTTTTCTTTAAAAATCTCTTTGATATCATCATCACTTTTAAAGGTGTTGTTAATATTAATAATTTCTTTAAATGGTAAACATTTTGAATTTGGAATAGAGCCACTTCGTAAACCTTTTCTTGGTTCTTCTACTTTACCTTCAAATCTTTCTCTACTTCTTGCGTCTACAATTCTAAAACTTTCAAAAATAATGTTTTCTTTAATTTGTTTAAAATTTTTGACTAAGTTTTTATTTTCATTGCAAAGATAATTTGATTTTTTAAAAACCTCTATGTTTTGTGTTGTAGCTTTTTTTTCATACTTCCATTTTTGTAGACCACCGTTCAACACATGAACTAGTTTTGGATCATGACCAAAATAAATAAAATTGTACCAACATCTACATGCACTTAAGACATCTGAGTTATCGTAAATAACAATTTCATCGTTATTCTTTATTCCTATATTTGAGACAATCACTTCCCAATCATTTTTGTCCACAAGCATATGAGGAAGATCAATATTTTTTCTAGAGTATTTATCTATATCAAAAAAAATTGATTTTTTTATATGTTCATTTTTGTATTCTGAATATCCATCTCTATTAGTTTGAGGTAAATGCCAAGAAGAGTCAATGATTTTTACTTTATTTATATTTTTTTCTAACCATTCAGTATCAACTAATGACATATTATCTTTCTAAATATTTTTGATGATATTCTTCTGCAGGACAATAGTTTTTTAATAATGAAATTTTAGTCACTACCTTGCCCGATAACTTTTCATTTATCTTTTTAATAATTTTTTCTGCAATTATTTTTTGTTTATCATTCAAAAAAAAAATTTCACTTCTATATTGAGTTCCAAAATCTGGTCCTTGAGAATTTAATGTAGTTGGGTCATGAATTGTAAAATAAAACTCTAAAATATTTTCATAAGTAATAATTTCAGGGTCAAATTCTAACTTAACAACTTCCGCATGATTAGTTTTACCTGTGCAGACCTCCTTATAAGTTGTGGTTTTATTTATTCCACCACAATAGCCAACTTCCGTTCTGATAATTCCCTCAAGTTTGCTAAACTTTATTTCTGGTCCCCAAAAACAACCTAATCCTAAAACTGCTATTTCCATTGATTATACTATAAATTGAACTACAAATTATTTCTATGCTTTCTAAAAATCAACTAGGCTTTTTGTACATGTTTATCTCAGTATGTGCATTTTCTGTGATGGATTTAATAGTTAAATGGTCTGAACATTACCCTTTGGGACAGGTATTATTTTTTAGAGGTTTTTTCGGTGTCATTTTATACTTTTTCATAATGCCCAAAGAAAGAATAAATAATTTTTATTTAACGAAAAGAGCAGGTTTACATTTCTTAAGATGTTTGTTTGGATTGATTGCTTTGATAGCGATATTTATTGCATTGAGGAATTTACCTTTAGCAACTGTTGTAAGTATTTCGTTTGCTGCACCAATTTTTACAACAATTTTTTCAATTTTTTTTTTAAGTGAAAAAGTTGGATTTTATAGATGGCTTGCAGTCTTAATTGGTTTTATTGGAATTATAGTGATAATAGAACCAGGTTTTGACTCACTTAACGTATATTACATTTTTCCAATTATTTTTTGTTTAGGATTATCTTATGTGGCTATTGCAATCCGACAATTATCAACAACAGAACCTGTATGGCTTATATCATTATTTTTTTCAGCAGCTATCACTCTCGCAAGTTTATTTACCATACCTTTAGGATGGGTTGTGCCTTCTATAGAAGACTTGTTTTTATTAAGCATGATTGGATTTTTAGGAGGTTTTGCAAACCTATGGCTTGGTCAATCATTTAAATTATCAGAAGTTTCTCTTGTTTCACCTTTAAAATATTTAGCTTTAGTATTTGGAATAATATTTGGTTATTTGATCTGGGATGAGATACCAACAATTAAAACTTTGGTAGGAGCATTATTGGTAGTTTTTTCATCTTTGATTATTTTAAAAAGAGAAATTTATTATAAAGAAAAAATTCCCTCAACAACTAGACATGAATAACACACCAAAATATTGGAAAATAGCTAAAAAACATTTATCAAACAAAGATAAAGTCATGAAGCTATTGATTAAAAAATATTCATTGCCATCTGAAACTATACTTACCACAAGAAAAGATATTTTCTACTCATTGTGTAAAAGCATAATTGGACAACAAATTAGTGTAGCAGCTGCAAACTCTGTATTTCTTAAATTTAAAAAAAAATGTAAATATAAAATTAATGCAAAAAATGTAAGTAAACTAAAATTTGTACAATTAAAATCATGTGGATTAAGTAAACAAAAAGTAAAAGGAATTCAGAGTTTAGCAAAACAAACTTTAGACAAAACATTTAATCCCAAATTAATTTCAAAGATGTCAGACGAGGAGGCTATTTTATATCTTTCAGAATTAAGACAAATTGGTAGATGGTCCGCAGAAATGATTTTACTATTTACTTATAATCGATCTAATATTTGGCCCTTACAGGATGTTGGTTTATTAAGGGCAATATCTAAAAATTATAATAAAAAATATTTTCCTCCTGAAAAATTTTTAAGATTATTACATAAAAGATTTTCACCTTATTGTTCTGTTGCTACTTGGTATTTATGGAGAAGTATTGATCCTGAACCAATACAGTATTAATCCCCTTCTACTATTTGATGATGTCTTATAGCGTGTCCATTAAGAATATCATGTGCATCTCGATATTCGATTGAGTCATAGCATTCTAATGCAGTATTGTAATTTGGGAATTCGACTATGACTGTTCTTGGAGAATTTATGCCATCGTTAGTTCTATTTCTTCCTCCCCTTACTAAGAATTTACCATAATATTTTTCTACAGCAGGTTTAGCTTTAAGGGCATACTCTTTAAGTTTTTCTGCATTATTAATCTTTTCGTAAATACACACCCAATAACCTCTCATAATTCTCCTTTTTAAATTTTTTTTTTTATGATACCAAATTTTTATGGCTGATAAATTAATAATCACTTTTGATGAGTACGTAAAAATAGTTGAAAAATTAGCAATACAAATTCACAAAGACTATAAACCCACAGTTTTAGTTGGAATTATGAGGGGTGCAGCACCAATACTAGATATATTATCAAGAATTCTAAAACTACCTACGGCTTATATAGTTATTCAAAGTTACTCTGGGGATGGTTTACAGGATAAACAAGGGCAGTTGATGTTTGCAAGAGAAATTAGTTCTTTAGCTGAAAGCAAAGATTATAAAAGAGTTCTTTTAGTGGATGATCTATCAGACACTGGTTTGACTTTAAACAAAAGTATAGAGTGGTTAAGAAATTATGGACCCACCAAAGATTTTATTGAAGAAGTTAAGACGGCATGTTTATGGAAAAAAAAATCATCTACTTTTGAGCCTGATTTTTGTCCTATTAGATTAGTCTCTGATCCTTGGATTGTACAGCCAACCGAACATTACGAAGAAATATCTATTGAAGAGATTATAGAGAAGAATAAATAGGGCTAGTTTAAAGCTAGCCCTATTTATTAGCAATTAATTTAAGCTACTGCAAAACTTACAACACTCAATATTGCTATAACCCATATAGCTGGTGAGGTGCTAGAGAACTTACCAGTAAATATTTTGATTAAAGCATACGATACAAATGCAAGAGCAATACCATTACTTATACTATAAGTTAAAGGCATAGCAATCATAGCTAGGATTGCTGGAGCTGACTCAGAAATATCATTCCATTCAATATCTGTAATATTTCTAATAAAAAGTACTGATACGAAAAGTAAAGCAGCTCCGTCTATTTGTTTAGGCAAACTTGTTGCTAGTGGTGCAAAAAATATGCAAGCTAAAAACAACAACCCAATTACAAGAGAAGTCATTCCTGTTTTACCACCAGCTTTTACACCGGCACCAGATTCAACATAACTTGTAACAGTAGTTGTTCCCATCATCGCGCCAGCTACCGTTCCAACACTATCTGACAACATAGCTTTATTAATATCTTGAACTTTACCTTGTTTATCTACTTTACCAGCTACATTTGCAACTGAAGTTAAAGTTCCAGCAGTATCAAAAAAATCAATAAATAATAATGTAAATATTACAGTAGACATTCCAGCTGTCATCGCGGCTGATAAGTCAAACTCAAAAAGATAAGTCATTGGTGGAGGAGAGCTGGCGATACCATTAAATTTTGCAAGTCCAGCAGCCCAGGCAATAATGCTAAATACCAAAATACCTATAATAATGTTACCTTTAACATTCATCTTATCCAAAACTATTATTGCTATGAATGTAGCACATCCTAATAAAACCAAAGGATCACTTAAGTCTCCTAATTGAACTAAAGTTACAGGATTATCGACCACAACTTCCATTATCTGAAGGCCTATTATAGCTAAGAATAAACCGATACCAGCCCCAATTCCTAATTTTAAACTTTTTGGAATTGAGTTTATTAACCATGCTCTGATAGGTGTGAGAGAAATAATTAAAAATAAGACTCCAGCAACCAAAACCGCTCCTAAAGCTTCTTGCGGGGTGTATCCCATTCCAGCACAAACACCGAAGGCAACAAAAGCATTTATCCCCATTCCTGGTGCAAGGCCTATAGGCCAAGTTTTTCCATAAAAAGCCATAATAAAGCATGCCAGGGCAGTTGCCAAAATCGTTGCTGTATATACTGCACCAAAATCAAAAAAACCTTTTTCTGGTCCTGCAAACTCTCCTGACAATATAAATGGATTTAAAAACATTATATATGCCATTGTTAAAAATGTGGTAGTTCCGGCTATTACCTCTGTCTTAAAATTTGTTTTGTGTTTTTTGTAATTAAAATAATTTTCAAGCATTAATCCTCCTAGTTATTGATAAATATGTGATTCTATTTACAAATACTCGCTAAAACTCAACTTTATACACACAATTCAACTCATAAGTTTATATTTATGCCATATTTTACTTGTTAGAATAAATTTATGAAGAAACTAAAAATAATATTAATTAGTTTAATTTTCATTTTTTTAGTGTCTGGATGTCAAACTATTAAACAAAAAACAGATGAAATTGCTAAAAAAGAAAATGAAAAATTAAGTAAGTATATTGGAAAATCTGTAAATGATTTGAAGACAGACCTAGGTTTACCTGATGAAGATTTTAAAAATGAAAAGGGTAATTTAGAATTAGTTTATAATTCAAAAAAATACCTTATCCCTTGTGAAAGAAGGTTTGAAATAAACTCAAATTTAGTTGTAGTTGGATTTGTATCAAATGGGTGTTTTTAAGTTACCTGCGGAGTATCAATCTCCGCAAGTAAGGTAAAACTTATTTAATTTCTATAAGCTTTTTCTTTTTGTGTTCTGGAATTATTCTTTCACAGGATATTGTCAATAGACCATCTTTAAGTTCAGCACCATTGACTTTCACATCGTCTGCTATGGTGAATGATCTTGCAAATTGTCTTTTAGAAATTCCTTTATGAATAATTTCAGTATCAACATGGCTATCATCTGGTTTATTAATCTGTTTTGTTCTCACAGTTAATAAATTATCTTCAAACTCAACCTCAACATCATTTTTATTAAAACCAGCCAATGCCACTTCAATAGCATAGTTGTCCTTACCGGTTTTTCTGATGTTGTAAGGTGGATAATTTGATTGCATAGTCAAATTTCCATTTCCAAGCATATTTTCAAATTGATCAAACATGTCGTCAAAACCAATTGAAAAAGGTCTTAGAGAGTTAAATATAGATAAATCCTTACTTGTCATAGTTTACTCCTTTGTTAAGCAAGTTAGTTTATGTGAGCCCCATAAGGCGGCTTACTATATGTAGATAGTAACAATATATTTAATTTCAAGATTGAAAATATTAAATTTTTTCAGATATCTTTAATGCAAATGCATAGTCAATTGCAATTTCCTCTATTGCACCATCTCTTCCAGATTTTCCTCCGTGACCAGCATTCATCTCAGTTTTTAAAAGAAGCAAGTTATTGTCTGTTTTGTAATCTCTGAGTTTAGCTGTAAATTTTGCAGGTTCATCAAACAAAACTCTATTATCACTTAAGCTAGTTGTAATTAAAATATGTGGGTAATCAACTTTTCTAATATTATTATAAGGTGCATAAGAATATATATAATCAAAATGTTCTTTATTTTCTTTTGCATTTCCAAATTCATCAAATTCTCCAACAGTCAAAGGTAAAGAATGGTCTAGATTAGTTGTTAAAGAGTCCACAAATGGTACAGCCATAATTATTCCTAAAAATATTTCGGGTGATTGATTTACTACTGCTCCCATTAATAAACCTCCAGCAGAGCCGCCCATGCCAATTATTTTTCCTTTTGAAGTGTAACCTTTTTCAATCAAATATTTCGCAGCAAAAATGTAGTCTTCAAATGTATTTTTTTTGTTAGTCAATTTTCCTTCTTTCCACCACTTCATCCCTTTTTCCATACCACCTCTTACGTGGGCTGTTGCCCATATAATATCTCTATTAATCAAACTTAATCTTGTAGAAGAAAAATTAGGAGACATTGAACTTCCATAAGATCCGTATCCATATAATAACAGATTTGCCGAACCATTTATTTTAGTGTTTTTATGTCTAGTGATAGTCAAAGGCACAAGTCTTCCATCATGAGATTTAAACTCAACTCTTTCAACAATGTAATCATCCTTATTATGACCAGATGGAATCTCTTGCTCCTTGACAAGATCTTTTGATCTATTTGATAAATTATATTTATAAACTCTCGAAGGTGTTTTGGGTGATGAGTAACCAAGGTAGATTTCATCGGTATTCCTATCTTTTTGAGTCAAAGTTGCACCCGGTACATAAATTCTCTCATCAGAAAAAATTAATTCTTCTTCTTCATTTGTAGATATGTTTTTAACAAATAATTTATCCAGTGCATTTGAGGTTTCACCACGAATAATCCAATTTTTAAGAAATGTAAGCCCACCTATTAAGACCTCATCTTTGGCTGGTATAAAAGGTTTCCAATCTTGATTTTCTAAACTTTCAGAAATATCTATCTTAAAATCTTCAGCATTCTTATTTGTATGATTATAAAACTTTCCATCCCATGAATTTATAGAATACAAAACACCTTTTTCTCTTTTTGCTATTAATTTAGGCTGTGGATTTTCTTCGTTTGAATTAAAATAATATTGTTCTGAAGTATTGTGGTCCGAAGTATGTATAAAATAATACTTTTCATCTGAGCTTATTCCGATACCGACTGTAAAAGCTTCACTTTTTTCTTCAAAGATTAATTCATCATCACCATCAAAATTTCCAATTTGATGTCTATATATTTTTCTTGCTCTGTGATTATCATCAAGCTTTGAATAAAAAATATATTTATCATCTAAACTAAATGTAATTCCTCCAGATGTGTCATTAATTTCTTTAGAAATAATTTTATTATTTTTTATATCCCTTATATAAATTGTATAATATTCAGAACCTTTAATATCTAGAGAATAACCAAGATAATTGTCATTGTTACTTACCTCTAAATCTCCAACCCCAAAATATTGTGTTTTCAGTTTGTTTTTTTCTTTGTCTCCATTCCATATTTCTTCTATATTTTCTGAACCAATTTTTTTTCTTAATTTTATTGAATAATTTCCTTCAGCTGTTGTCTTTGTCCAATATTCATATGTGTGATCTTTATATGGTAAAGATTCATCGTTTAACTTTATTCTACCCTTGATCTCGTTAAATAATTTTTTTTGGATATCTTTTGTATCTCTTAAATGATGTTCAGTATAAGCATTTTCTTCTATTAAATATTTTTTAACCTCAGGAGCTAATTTTGATTTATCTTTAAGAACTTCTAAAATATTATCTTGATGTATCCAACTATAATTATCTTCCCATGTAGTATTGTGACAAGATTTTAATTCCAATTTTTTACTTAGTTGTGGTATTTTCATAAGGCACTAACTTATAAATGAATTTTTTTATTTTAATACTAATTGTTTTTATTGTTTTTTATCTATTCTTGAATTGGTTTGCTAAATCTTCTTCAAAAAAAATTTATCAATTTCTTAGAAAATCAATAATCTGGATATCTATTATATTTGCAGTAGTTGTCGCTATTTCAGGCAGGTATATATTCTCATTACCTTTTTTACTAGCAGTACTACCATTAATTAAAACTAAAGCAGGCGTTACCTTATTCCAACTATTAAGATTGTGGAGTTTCTTTAGAATTTTGAAAAATTCTGGAAGATTTAATTTTAGTAATTCTAATCAAGGTTCAAATACTCAACCAGTTACAAGAGATGAGGCTTATAAAATTTTGAATCTAGATCCCAAAAAAAAATATAATAGGCAAGAAGTACTAAAATCTTATAAAAAAATAATGAAAAAAATTCATCCCGATATAAATCCTGAGTTAAATAGGTTGGCCTCTATTGTAAATGAATCTAAAGATATCATTTTAAAAGATATTGACTAATTTTTTTCCCTTTCTATAATTTTTATTATTTGATTTACAGATATTAAATTAGGATTAATATTTGATCCGTGAGTCAAATCATTTAAATCGAAACCATCTGGGATTACTCTAAAATAATTATTGCTATAATCAGTATAAGCTTTTGGAGAGTCTAGTAAAATAACAATACTTTTTTTTCCTGATTGTGAAACAATATGTGAGCCGAAAGAGTCATTGCCAACATACATATCTGAAGAACATAAATAAGGAATTAAATCTTTAATACTTTTATCACCAAGAGTAATAAAATTTTTATTATTTAAATTAGAAATAATTTCAGTTTCGATTTCTTTTTCATTTGGGCCACACAAGATATAAAAAAAATATTCATTTGACTCATTTAATTTATTTATAAGATTATAAAAATTCTTAGGACCCCATCTCGTTGTGGGACCAGATGAACCAGCTCCTATGATAATTTTATATTTATTTTTATTCATTTTGACAAATTCTTTAAGAATTTTGTCTTTAATATAAAATTTTGTTTCTGTTGGGCAATTTGGTATGTTTAAAAAATTTTCTGTAAATTTTTTTGCTGCATTAACTAAATGCAAGTTTTTCTTTTTAAATACATTATAAATTCTAACCTCTTTTATGCCTGCAAGTTTTCCAGAGAGATAAAGTCTGATACTAGGGTAAAATATAAGGAGCTTATCAAATTCAAATGTCTTTAAAGTTTTACCCAATTTAAATATATCTATAAATTTTTTTTGGTATTTATTTAGTAGATATACCTTTTCTATTAAGGGATCATCTTCAAGAGCCTCTTCTAAATTTTTACATAAAGTAATTATTGTAATTGGCCCATATTTTTTAGCTATTTCGTGACAATAGCTAAGATGCATCAAATTGGCGCCCAAACCTATATAGCTTAAATAAATTCCTATCTTCATAATTTCATTTAGTAATTTTTATTAATTTTTTTACTAAATTATTATATCCTTTAATAAAATATATGAGTTTAATTAAAGGAATATATGCTGCATCATTATCAATAATTAATGATAATCTATCATTAAATATTGATAAAACCATAAAACATGCTGAGAATATAATTGATTATGGTTGCCACGGCGTTGTTTTTTTTGGAAGTACAGGACAATCCCAATTAATTTCCTTAAGCGAAAAAATTTTATTAATTAATAAATTGCCCAGAAGCAATTACAAAAAAAAATTTATAATAGGAACAGGATCCAATTCATTGTTGGATACAATTTTCTTAATGCGTAATTCAATAACTTTAGGATTTAATAAATTTTTAATAATGCCCCCTGCTTATTACAAATATAAAGATGATGATGTAATAAATTTTTATTCTAAAATAATAAATGAAATTAAAGAATGTAAAATTATACTTTATAATTTTGAAAAGTTATCAGGTTATAAATTTAGTGTAGAGTGTGTTGAAAAACTGGTTACTAAATTCCCAGATCAAATAATTGGTGTTAAAGATAGTTCTTATAATTTATATGAAAAATTAAAGATCAATAATTTTTCTATATTACCTGGCTCTGAGTCAAAATTGCTTAAAGGTTTAAGAGTGGGATGTTCTGGAGTAATTACTGCAACTTGTAATGTAACAGCAAATTTATCTCGAAAAGTTTTTGATGATTTTCATAAAGGTAAAGAAAATATTTCAACAGAATTATTAAATAATGTTAGAGGTGAATTTGATAAATATAATCTAATTTCTGCTCTACATACTTATTTTTCAAAAAAAGAAAAAATATATCAAAACGTAATACCTCCTTTAAGTTTGATGAACAAAGATGAAAAACAAAATTTTTTTCAGAATTTAAATAATCTCAATTTTTCAACCAATAACCTCTTGTTAGCGTAAATGTATTTAGCTAGTTTTTTAAACAAAGTATTTAAAAAAGATGGTTTTATTTTAGTAGATGCGAATAATAAAGAATATTTAATTGGGTCACCAAAAAAAAGTAGCCCTATTAAAATAAAAATTTTAGAAAAAGGACTTCATTATAAGTTGTTGTTTCATCCTGATTTATATTTTGGTGAAGCTTACATGGATGGAAATGTAATAATTGAAAACGGAACTTTGACTGAATTTTTAGATTTAGCGTTAATGAATTTTGGAAGAAATGAATTAAATATATGGAGTTATTTGATAAATAAATTTAGAGGATCTTATAGATATTTAACAAATTTTAATTATATAAAAAAATCAAAAAATAACGTTTCTCATCATTATGATATTTCAGATGATTTATACAACTTATTTTTAGATCCTAAGAGACAATATTCATGTGCATACTTTAAAAACGAAAATGATACATTAGAAACAGCTCAAAATAATAAAATTCAACATTTAATTAAAAAACTTAACATAAAAGCAAATCAAAAAGTTTTGGATATTGGATGTGGCTGGGGATCATTAGCTATAGATATTGCTAGGACTGCAAATTGTGAAGTTACGGGAATAACACTATCTGAAAATCAGTTAAATTATTGCAATAAAAAGGCTAAAGAACTTAATTTAGAAAATCAACTTAGTTTTAAACTTATGGATTATAGAGAACTTAATGAAAAATTTGATAGAATTATAAGCGTTGGAATGTTTGAACATGTAGGAAGAAAATTTTATAAGAGGTTTTTTACTCAAATTGAAAAATTATTAAAAGATGATGGGGTTTGTATTACCCACACAATAGGTTCGGTAAATCCACCGAGGAACCCTCATCCATGGATTACAAAATATATATTTCCAGGAGGATACACCCCCAGCCTGAGTGAAGTGACTAGCCCGATAGAAAAATCAGGATTAATAGTAGCAGATATTGAGGTATTAAGAATGCATTATTCACATACTCTTAGACACTGGAAGGAAAATTGTATTCAAAATAAAGATAAAATAATACAAATGTTTGATGAAAGGTTTTTTAAAATGTGGGAATTTTATTTAGCTGGATGCGAAATGGCATTTAAGTGGGGTGATCAAGTTGTATATCAATTTCAATTAACAAAGAATTATACATCTACACCAGTTACAAGAGACTATATTTATCAATAAATTATTGATAAACTTTAAAATTCGAAATGAGAATTAAAAAAAAAAAATCAAAAAAAAAAATAAATAGAGTAAATAAAAAAATAATAATTGTTAAAAAAAAACCTAAAAAGAAAATAGGTAAGTATATTAAAAAATCAAAAATTATAAAAAAAAAAAGATATAATAAGTTTAGAAAAAAAGAAAAGAATAAAAAAACAAAATCAATTACAAGCTTAAGAATAAAAAAAAAAAATAAAGAAAATTTTATTCTTAAGATAATTAATTTTCAAAATTATTTAAATTTTAAATTAGACTTTAAAATTAATTTAAATATTGAGAGATACATACAGTCATTTTTTGATAAAATTTCTGATTCAATAGCTGAATATAAAATATTAAAGAAAGATGAAAATAGAAGGTTAAAAATAGAAAAACAAGAAAGAGAAAGATCAGAGAAAATTGAATTACAAATAAAAAAACAAAAAGAAAAAGATTTAAAAATAAAATTAAAAGAAGATAATTTAAAGGACGAAAAAAAATTAGAAAAACAAAGAACTAGAGATATAAAGTTATTCTTAAGAAAAGAGCAAGCCTTACTTAGAATTGAGCAAGCTGAAAGACAAAAGCAATTTCTAAAACAATTAAAATTAGAAAAACAAATTGAAAAATTTAGAGTTAGAGAAGTTAAAGAATTAGAAAAATTAGAAAAAATATCATTAAAAGAAAAAAGAGAGGATTATGCTGGTCTTCAGGAAAGGATTGAAAAATTAAAAGAAAAATATCAAATAATAAGAGACCAGAAAATTAGAGAAAGAGTAGAAGCATTAGGAGTAAAAATTCAAGGAGATGAAGATAGAGAAACTTTGTTACAAAAAGAAAAGGAATACACCTTAGCTAGACAAAAAATAGAATTTGCTTTAGAAAGTTTTTATAGAAGTGCTAGTAGTTTAGTGTTTCAATTAAATAAGAGACATGTCACAAGATATATGTCGATATTTAGATGTATTGATAGAAGATTTGAAACTGGTGAAATTTTTGTTAAATGGGATGAGAGTACTGATGAGGAATGGTTATTATTAATCTATATAAAGAATAACTCTCCAGATGAAGGCATAGTCATTGAGGATAAAACTAATCCAGCAAAGAATATTTCTCACGAATTCAAAAATAATGAAATCTTCAAAGCATCTGATACTATGGTTGACTCATTGACACAATTAATAGCCAGAAAAAGAATTAGAAATGAAAATTAATATTTCTAAGTTTCTTAGGAAATACTAAGGATGATTATTGGTATAATTTTTATGGCAATCTTATTTGTAGTGTTAAAATATATCTTAGCATGGATTGCATATTACAATGACTTAGACCCTAGATTAGGACCATCAACTTGGAGATTGAGCTATGATTATCCTGTTTTAGGTAAAAGAGATATTTCTGATCTTGATGATAAAGCTTTTGTAAGGCTTAGACGAAAAAAAAATAAGATTATTACATTTATGTATTCGATTGTATTAATAATGTTTATGGCTTCAATGTCTTTATTAAGTCAATTATTGATATTTTTTTTAAATTAGTTTTTAAGTTGTTTCTTATTTTTAAGATACAAAAAGTAAGCAACGATTTCATATCCAAATTTAAACAATGTAAATACAATTGGAAGTTTAAAAAAACTATATAAAAATTTATATTTAGGAATTTTTTTCCAAACGTAAAGAAATGCCTCAGCTCCCTCTATTACCTTGTTCTCTTCTATCACGTGTAATCTTCTTAATAGTTCCTTATCGTTTCTAGAAGTTTCTTTTTGTGCTAAAGAATTTTTAGTAATATCGATCCAATCAATTTCTTTTATATTTTCTTTTTTATAAAGATTGATTTCCGCTCTACAGATTTTACAAGAATTATTAAAGTATACTTTCATAAATTAACTTAGTATCTTTAAAGTCAAAATTTGTACATGTGCTAAATGATCTATTGAAAATTTATTATAAACTAATATGTAAGTAAAATGAGTAATTTTTTTGATAAATCAGATTTAACAAGAAAGGATGTTGATAAAATTGTATCAGATACCTTAAAAAATTGTGATGATGGTGAACTATACCTGGAGGACTCAAAATCAGAATCAATTTTATTAGATGACAATACAATAAAAAGTTCAAACTATAATTCAGATTTGGGTTTTGGATTTCGTGCAATTTCTGGAGAAGTTGTTGCATATTCGCATTCAAATGAAATCTCCCGTGAGTCACTTAAGAATTCTTCTGCAAATCTAAATTCAACTTTGAAATCAAGTAATGGCACTTATAATAATGAAATTCCGAAATCTAATAAAAAATATTATAATGATATTAATCCAATAGAACAAAAATCACTAAATTCTAAAATAGAAATTTTAAATAAAGTTAATAATTTTCTTAGAAAAAAAGATTCTAAAGTAAAACAAGTGACTGCGAGTTTTACAGGTGAGCAAAAATCCATTGAAATAATACGTTTAGGTGGTGAAGCCTTAACAGATGTTAGACCTCTTATTAGATTCAACGTTTCAGTCATGCTTGAAAAAAATGGAAGAAAAGAGACAGGAGTTTACGGTATAGGAGGAAGACAATCTTATGACGATTATTTGAAGAATGATAATTGGCAAAATGTTTGTGAAGAGGCATTTAGAATTGCTTCGGTAAATTTAGAAAGCAAACCTGCACCTGCGGGTGAAATGAAAGTGGTTTTAGGACCAGGATGGCCAGCAATTTTGATACACGAAGCAATTGGACACGGGCTAGAAGGGGATTTTAATAGAAAAAAGACTTCTGCTTTTCATAATTTAATGGGCCAAAAAGTTGCAAGTGAGGGAGTTACCATTGTTGATGATGGTACAATTGATAAAAGACGAGGTAGCCTGACAATTGATGATGAGGGAACGCCAACAGAAAGAACAGTTTTAATTGAAAATGGAATTTTGAAAAATTTTATGCAGGACAGATTAAATGCAAGATTAATGAACACTAGATCTACAGGAAGTGGAAGAAGAGAAAACTATAAACATATTGTTTTACCAAGGATGAGAAACACAATGATGCTAAGTGGCAATCAAACACAAGATGAAATGATCAGATCAGTTGATAAAGGTATTTTTGCAGTAAGCTTTGGTGGAGGACAAGTAGATATTACATCTGGTAAATTTGTGTTTAATTGTACAGAGGCTTATGAAATTATTAATGGCACACTCGGTTCACCAATAAAAGGAGCAACATTAATAGGAGATGGACCATCAATATTAAAAGAAGTATCAATGGTAGGCAACGATATGATGTTAGATCCTGGCATTGGAACGTGTGGTAAAGCAGGACAGGGAGTTCCAGTAGGAGTAGCCCAACCTTCAATATTGATTGATAAGATGACAGTTGGTGGAACAAAACTTTAATGGTTAAGGAACAAGATTATTTAGAAAAAAAGGCCACTTATTGTTTGGATTTAGCAAAGAAATTAGGTGCAACAAATTCCAGTATAATCGTTAGTAATTCGATTACTGAAACAGTTAATTTTAGAAATAAAAACTTAGACGAGTCAAATAGATCTGATAATCTTGGCATAAGTATTACAACATATATTGACCAAAAAAAATCTTCTATTTCCTCATCAAATTTATTAGATCATAATCTGAAAATATTGATTGAAAAATGTATTGAAACTACAAAAAATACACCTGAGGATGAATTTAATTCACTTCCTGAAAAAGAATTATTAGCAAAAGAAATTAAAGATCTGAATTTATTTGACATTACTCATTTAGAAAATGACAAAAAAATTGAATATTTAAAACTACTGGAAGAGTCAGCTTCATGTAATGAAAAAATAATTAATACTGAATCTAGTTTTTCTGAGGATAAATCAAGTTTTATTTTAGCAAATAGTATTGGTTTTTGTGAAGGTTATAAATCATCTTCATTTACTGCATCATGTGTTGCCGTTGCAAAAGATGATAAAAGTATGGAACGAGACTACGAATATACGAACAAATGCCACTTAAAGGATATAAAACCCGCAGAAGATTTAGGAAAAATTTCTGCCGAATTAACAATAAAAAAACTTAGTCCACAAAAAATAGGAAGTGAGAAAATTAGTATTATTTTTGATAAAAGAATAGCCAAGGGAATGTTAAACACTTTTGCTAGTGCAATATCGTCCTCTGCTGTTTCAAGAGGAACCTCTTTCTTAAAAGATAAAATTAATGAAAAAGTATTTTCAGACAATATAAATGTTTTTGATAAACCAGATATATTAAAGGGATTGGGTTCAAAGAGTTTTGATTTAGAAGGTGTAAAATCAGAAACACTAGATTTAGTTCAACAAGGAGTGTTAAAAAATTATTTAGTGGACACATACAATGGAAGAAAATTAAATCTTAAATCTAATGGAAGATGTGGTGGTATTAGTAATCTCTATTTTGATAATGGAAAAGTTAGTTATAAAGATCTTTTAAATTCCAATTCTAGAGTACTCTATGTAACAGAAACTATTGGCCACGGAAGTAATATTGTAACAGGAGATTATTCAGTTGGTGCGACAGGCTTCTTATTAGAAGATGGGGAATTTAAATATCCAATTAATGAATTTACAATAGCAGGAAACTTTAAAGACATGTTTCAAAATATAACTTTAGCTAATGATTTAGAGTTTGAATATGCAATTAACTCTCCAACGATGATGATTGAAGGAATGGTCGTCGCAGGTAAATAGTTAAAATTATTCTATACTTTTAAGACGATACTCCCAATTTCCCATTCTCTGGTAAGTTACTTTTAAAATCCTATATGTTTTAGGATCATACCAAATATTGAAATTTAGTCTTTTATTTTTAGGCAATGACAAATCTTTTGATTTTAGAGTAAAATGATCTACTAGGTACGTTTGCTCATATTGTGTGATTTGTTCTTTTCCTAAAAATGTTACTACTTGGTCTTTTATACTTCCTGAAATTGGACTAATCTGACTATTTGTTTGTAAAATCTTATGACTCCACCAATTTCCTATAATACTATCTGTGGATGCTTTTCCATTATATGATGATCCTTTAATATTGAATTCATTATTATTCTTATCAAAAGTTAAATTTACAAATTTTTCATTATCATTTTGTAGCGTTTTAGAATTGAAGGAAACTAGTTGATCTTTAACATATTTTTCCTCTCCATACCCTTCGACTTGAAAAACTATAGTACCCAAAAGTTTTACTGAAAATTTGATTTGATTTGTAACAATTGTTTCATCGCCATTTCGAGTGAAAAAATAATAATTATAACCAATTAACTCGCCATTTCTAAAAATTTCCATTTCAACTTTATTAAATTTCTTATAGTGACCAATATGTGCGAGGCAGACTGATGAATAAATTGATATAATAATAAAAATTAAATATTTTTTCATTTGGAATTCACACTAATAGACTTTATCAATAATAGAAGTAGTTATTTAAAAAATGTTTTTAAAAATTAAAAAAATACCCATAGTTAATTGGAGTTCTGATAAACCTTATAATTTTAAACCAAAATTTTCTACATTTTTTTTCTTATGTTTTGGGCTAATATTATTTGGTTTGGGAGAGGGGCTATTAATTGTTTCTTTTACTGGAGCATCACCGTGGAGCGTTCTTGCTCAAGGTATTTCTTTAAATATTAATTTATCAATTGGAATAATAACTTTCTTAATAAGTGTGGCAGTTTTATCTTTGTGGATTCCTTTAGGTCAAAAACCGGGTATGGGAACTATACTAAATGCAATTATTATTGCGATAATGATTGATCTTTGTATCAAATTTGTTCCAACACCATCAAATTACATTCATCAATTAATTCTAGCTGTTGTCTCAGTTATTACTGTTGGAATCGGAGGTGGTATTTATTTAGTTTCAAATCTAGGAGCTGGACCTAGGGATGGATTAATGATGGGTTTACAAAAAATTACAAATTTACCAATTGCAATGGTAAGAGCAACTTTAGAAATTTCTGTTGTTAGTATTGGATGGTATTTAGGTGGTACAGTAGGTATAGGAACTTTACTATTTGCTTTTGGGATTGGTCCTTGTGTAGCTCTAGGATTATATTTAGTTGATAAAATTTTTAATTAAGCAGCAGCACCAGACTTTTCACTCTTCTTTCTTTCATGAGGGTTCAATATTGCTTTTCTTAATCTACAAGACTTAGGAGTTATTTCTAAAGCCTCATCAGTATTTAACATACTTAATTGCTCTGCAATAGACATTTTTCTTACTGGTGTTAATACTACATTTTCATCAGTACCTTGAGTTCTCATGTTAGTAAGTTTTTTACCTTTCATTACATTAATAATCATATCACCTGGTTTTGGAGATAATCCAACAATCATTCCAGCATAAACAGGATCATTATGTGTTACAAACATTTCACCTCTTGCCTGTAAATTAAAAATTGCAAAAGCAACCGCTTTTCCTTGCTCCATTGAAATTAATGCACCATTTCTTCTGCCTTCCATGTCTCCCTCAAATGGTCCATAATTATGAAATATTCTATTAATAACTCCATTACCTTTTGTTAAGGTTAGAAATCTACTAGTATATCCCATTAAACCTCTAGTAGGTGCATGAAATACTAATCTTTTTTTATCTTTACCAGTATCTTTTAAATCAATTAATTTACCTTTTCTTCTATTCATGGAGTCTATTACTTTTGAAGAAAACTCTTCATCTAAATCCATTGTTATTTCTTCAATGGGTTCTAATTTACCGCCATTTTCGTTTATTTGATATAAAACCTTTGGAGGACTTACTGTCATCTCAAATCCTTCTCTTCTCATTTGTGTTAATAAAATTTCTAACATCAATTCTCCTCTGCCACTTACAACAAATGAGTCGTTACCCTGATTTTCTGAAAAAGTGATACCAACATTATTCTGAGCTTCTTGAATTAACCTATCTCTTATTTGAGTACTCGTAAGTTTCTTTCCTTCAGTGCCAGCTAAAGGGGATGTATTTACAGTAATTGTAATTGACATTGTTGGTGGGTCTATTGGGGTTGCAGTAATTGGTTCATTCACTTCTAAATCACAAATAGTATCAGCAACATTTGCCTTTTCTAAACCAGCTATCACTACAATATCTCCAGCTTCTCCAACTTCAATTGGAACCTTTTTGGTACCTTCATATCTGAAAATTTTAGTTAATTTTCCTTCGTCAACTTTTTCACCTTTTAAATTTATAGCTTTGATTGACTGATTAGCTTTAGCTGTCCCTTGAGTAATTCTTCCAACTAAACTTCTACCTAAAAAACTATCAGCGTAAAGAAGAGTAGAAAGCATCGCAAAAGGTTTAGTTTTGTCAAGTTCAGCTGGTTTTACGTGATTTAAAATTAAATCTAAAAGTGGATTTAAATTTTTTCTAGGACCATCCACCTCTAAATCGGCCCACCCTGATCTTCCACTTGCATACAAAACCGGAAAATCCAATTGTTCTTCATTTGCATCTAAACTTACAAATAAGTCGAATGTTTCATCTAAAACTTCATTAGCTCTTTGATCAGCCTTATCTAATTTATTAATTACTACTATAGGCTTTAGACCTTGTTTTAATGCTTTTGATAATACAAATTTAGTCTGAGGCATTACACCCTCTGCAGAGTCAATAAGCAATAAAGCTCCATCTGCCATACTTAAAACTCTTTCAACTTCAGCAGCAAAATCTCTGTGTCCAGGGGTATCAATGATGTTTATTCGAGACTCGCCCCAATTTATAGAAGCAGGCTTTGCTAAAATTGTAATTCCTCGTTCTTTTTCAAGCTCACCCGAGTCCATCAATCTTTCATCTACTACCTCATTTTCTCTAAATGATCCGCTTTGTTTCATTAAATTATCAATCAAAGTGGTTTTGCCATGGTCGACGTGTGCAATGATAGTGATGTTTCTGATATTGTTGCTCATAAATTGTGGCTCTTATACATTAATTTTTTAATTTGAAAACTTAAAAAAAGTCAGCAATTACTTGATAAATAGTTATTAATTAAAAATTCATTTCTTGTCATTGTTTTAAAAACATATAGATATCCCAATAAAATTTGATGTAATAGAGAATCAAGAACTTAATTTCATAATAGATTTTTAATCACTAAATGGAAAATTTTGAAACATTAAAAATAGAAGACTCCTTAAAAAATTCATTATCTAAAATGAATTTTGTAAAACCAACACCAATTCAGGGTATGGCGATTCCTGTTGCATTGGAAGGAAGGGATATTCTTGGAACTGCTCAAACAGGTACAGGTAAAACTTTAGCTTTTAGTGTTCCTTTAATTAATAAATTAATATTAGATAAAAATGCATTAGCACTAGTCATGTGCCCAACAAGAGAGTTAGCCACACAAGTAATGGAGGCAATTAAAAGCATTATTAGTGATAAGATTAATATCAAAACAGCTTTATTAATAGGTGGAGAGTCTATGCAGAAGCAACTCAGGCAGCTTAGTAATAGATCAAGAATTATAGTTGGTACACCTGGTAGAATTAATGATCATTTAAAAAGAAAAAGTTTAAATTTATCAGCAACAAAATATTTAGTTTTAGATGAAACAGATAGGATGTTAGATATGGGTTTTACTCCACAAATTGAAATGGTTTTAAAGTTTGTCCCAAAAAACCATCAAACACTGTTATTTTCTGCAACTTTACCTCAAAACATTTTAAGAATTTCAGAAAGATATTTGACTAAACCTGAAAGAATATCTGCTGGTGCTACTTCAGTTCCAATTGCAAAAATTAAACAAGAGACGATGCAGGTTTTTAAAGAAAATAAGTATGATGAATTAATAGATCAATTTTTAAATAGAAAAGGATCTATTTTAGTTTTTGTTAAAACAAAAAGAAGTGCCGACAAAATGGTAAAACGCCTAAAAGAAGAAGGCCATTCAGCAGACGCCATTCATGGAGACCTTCGACAGAGTAAAAGAGACCGAGTTATAAATTCTTTTAGAAAAGGCTTGAAAAGAATTTTGATTGCAACTGATGTAGCTGCAAGAGGCCTTGATATCCCTTTAATTCAACATGTTATTAATTATGATTTGCCACAAGTTCCTGAAGATTATATTCATAGAATTGGAAGAACTGCTAGAGCTGGATCAGATGGATCTGCTTTAACCTTTCTAACACCAGACGATAGATCTATGTGGAATTCAATAAATAAATTAATAGATCCAAACTTTAAATCAGTACCAAGTGGCTTAAAACGAGATTCAAAAAGCAAAAGAAGAGGTAAGAGACCAAATAATAAGAAAAGAAAAGCAAGGGATGAAAAAAGATCTTATGGGAGAGGAAGACAAGATCGATCCACAAGTTTTAAAGATAAACCATTAAGAAATGGACAAAAGAAAAGTTTTGGTTTTAAAGGAAAATCTAGTTTTAGAGATAAACCATCAAGAGATGAACAAAAGAAAAGTTTTGGTTTTAAAGGAAAATTTAGTTTTAGAAAAAAAAATGAATTAAAACCAGCTGGCTTTACGAATAATCCAAAGTATTTTGGAAGAAAACCCTCAGAAAATACATCTTTAGACTCAGAGAAAAAAAGTTTTAGTTTTAAGGGAAAGAAAAAATTTAAAAGTAGAAATAGAAGACCAAAAAATTTTACCTTTAAAAAACATAGCAAAAAAAGATGGAAATCTTAAGATTTTTTAGATTTTTCTTTTTTTAGCTTTCTTTTTTCTTTTAGACTTAATTTTGGTTTTTTACTCACACTAGAGTCTTTGAATGATTTACCGCTATATCTTTTTGACATTTAAGACTTATATCATTGTTATAAAAAAAAAGGCCATCTAAAAGATGGCCTTTGAATTTCTTGTTTAGACAAGTGGGGGATTACATACCCATTCCACCCATACCACCCATACCGCCCAT
>NTJL01000026.1 GCA_002457485.1 Pelagibacterales bacterium MED-G42 | reverse complement strand
AAATCTACTAAGATATGAGGATGATTTATCAGTAAATAAAAACCAAATTGAGTCAATCAAAGAGTGGATAAAATTAAAAAAATCAAATACTGAAATAGCTTATCGTCCTGCAAGAGTTTTATTGCAAGATTATACTGGAATACCAGCAGTTGCAGATCTTGCGGCAATGAGAGAAGCTGTAAAAGATAAAAATAAAGACCCTAATACTATTAACCCATTGTCAGCTGTTGATCTTGTAATCGATCACTCTGTTCAAGTAGATCAATCTGCTAAATCAGATTCTTTTGAAAAAAATGTAGATATTGAATTTGAAAGAAATGGTGAAAGGTATTCATTTTTAAAATGGGGCCAACAAGCATTTAATAATTTTAGAATAGTTCCACCTGGAACAGGAATTTGTCACCAAGTAAACTTAGAATATCTTTCAAAAGTAGTGTGGTCTGAAGAATTTGAAGGAGATAAATATTTATTTCCAGATACTCTAGTTGGCACCGATAGTCATACAACAATGGTTAATGGATTATCTGTATTAGGTTGGGGTGTTGGAGGTATTGAGGCTGAAGCAGGAATGTTGGGTCAGCCTATATCAATGTTAATCCCTGAAGTAATTGGTTTTGAAGTTAAAAATAAAATGCCAGAAGGGACAACAGCGACTGATTTAGTTTTAACAGTCGTTAAAATGTTAAGAGATAAAGGCGTCGTAGGCAAGTTTGTTGAATTTTATGGAGATGGACTAAAAAATCTAACACTAGCTGATAGAGCAACTATTGCAAATATGGCCCCTGAGTATGGTGCTACTTGTGGTTTTTTTCCAATTGACAATGAAACATTAAAATATTTAAAATTCTCAGGAAGAGATCAGCATACTCTAGATGTTGTTGAGAAATACGCTAAAGAGCAAGGTTTATGGGCGAGTGATGAAATTGAATTCACAGATACTATTTCATTAGATATGTCTACAGTAGTTCCTACAATTTCAGGGCCTAAAAGACCACAGGATAAAGTTTTGTTAACTGAGGCTTCAACTTCATTTAAAAAAGTATTTGAAGAGGCAACAAATAAAAAAGAGCATTCTACCACAAAAGTTTTAAATACAGATTATGAAATTAAAGACGGATCAATTTTAATAGCTGCAATTACTTCTTGTACCAACACTTCTAACCCAAATGTGTTAATTGGTGCTGGATTACTTGCTAAAAAAGCTGTTGAACTAGGATTGGAAGTTAAACCTTGGGTAAAAACTTCTTTAGCACCCGGTTCTCAAGTTGTTACCGATTATCTAGCAAAAGCAGGATTAAATACTTATCTTGATAAACTTGGTTTTAATTTGGTAGGTTATGGTTGCACAACATGTATTGGTAATTCAGGCCCCCTGCCAGATAATATAGTTGATGCTATTCAAAAAGAAAATATTTATGCTGTATCAGTTTTATCGGGTAATAGAAATTTTGAAGGTAGAATTTCACCTCATATCAAAGCAAATTATTTAGCATCTCCTCCTTTAGTAGTTGCGTATGCTTTGGCAGGTCACATGGATTTTGACTTATATAAAGACTCACTAGGCAAGGATAAAGAAGGAAATAATGTTTATTTAAAAGATATATGGCCATCTAACCAAGAGATAGAAGACACATTAAAACAATCTTTAAATGCCGAAATGTTTATTAAAAGATACTCAAATGTCTCTGAGGGACCTAGTCAGTGGCAAAAAATTAAAACAGATGAAACAAGTATTTATAATTGGGATGAAGCATCAACTTATGTAAAAAAACCACCTTTTTTTGATGATCTTTCTGATGAGCCTGAAGGATTTAAAGAAATTAAAGATGCAAGACCATTATTAATATTAGGAGATATGGTTACAACAGATCATATTTCACCTGCTGGAAACATTCAAAAAGAAAGTCCTACTGGTAAATATTTTATGGAACATCAAATACTACCTAAGGATTATAATTCATACGGATCTAGAAGAGGAAATCATGAAGTTATGATGCGAGGAACTTTTGCAAATATTAGAATAAGAAATGAAATGGCTCCAGGCACCGAAGGAGGTTTCACTAAATTATACCCTGAAGAAAAAATTCTTCCAGTTTATGATGCGGTTGTTGAATATAAAAAAAGAGGAACGGATTTAGTAGTAATAGGTGGTAAAGAATATGGGACTGGTTCTTCTAGAGACTGGGCAGCAAAAGGAACAAAATTATTGGGAGTTAAATTAGTGATAGCCGAAAGTTTTGAAAGAATACATAGATCAAATTTAATTGGAATGGGAATTTTGCCTTTACAATTTATTGATGGAGCAAATCGAAAAAATCTTAATCTAATAGGGTCTGAATTAATTAGCGTTCAAAACATAGAAAAAGGATTAAAACCATCAGATAAGGTAACTTTAGAGATTAAATATCTTTCCGGGGATATAAAAAAAATTCAAACATTATGCAGAATTGATACAAACAATGAACTAGAGTATTATAAAAATGGTGGAATACTTCAATTTGTACTTAGAAATATGATTTAATTATGGATGAGGATATATCAATAATAAATTCAAATACAAGAAATGAAAAAATAAAAAATTTTTTTATTAATAATAAAAAAAAATTATTTTCAATTGTATTAATAGTTATTTTAAGTTTAATTAGTTTCTTTGGATATAAAGAATTTAATGAGAGAAACCATATATCAATATCTAATCAATATAACTCTGCAGTTATAGAATTTAGTGAGGATAAAAAAATAAATGCAGTCAACAAATTTATAGATATTATTAATAAAAAAGATCCAACTTATTCAACATTATCGTTATATTTTCTAATAGACAACAAACTCATTGCAGATAATAAAAAGATTAATGAATTGTTCGATATAATATTAGAAGAGACTCCCTTAGATGACGAAATAAAAAAATTAGTAATTTTAAAAAAAGCATTATTTAATGCAGATCAGTTTGATGAAGGATCAATGCTTACTATTTTAAACCCAGTTATTAATTCCGAAAGTGTATGGAAGGCGCACGCGTTACATTTAATGGCAGAATTCTTTTATTTTAAAAATGAAAAACAGAAAGCAAAGGAGTTCTATAATCAAATTGTCAATTTAGAAAAAGCTAATCCAGATATCAAAATTCAGGCTCAGAAGAGATTAAATAGAGATTTTAGTGAATAAGATATCTATTTTAATTATAGCTTTTATTTTTTTTTCTAATTGTTCTTTTAATGAAAATTCAAGAATTTGGAATGGGAAAGGTAAAAATAAAAATTCAATTAATGAAAAAAATTTAAAAAAATTATTTGTTGAAGAGGAAATAATATCAAGTGAATTTAATCCCGAACTAGAAATAAATATAACTAAAATAAATATTAATGACAAAGCAAGTATTAATAGAAATGATTATGGATCACAAAATTACAAAGGCTTACTTAAAAAAGAAGTAGGTTATACTTTTTCAAAGTTAGAAAATATTAATAAATTAGATTTTAAACCAATTTTTTTATCTGATGGAATAATTTTTTTTGATAAAAAAGGTACAATTATTAAATATAATGATAATAAAATAGTTTGGAAAAACAATTACTACACAAAAGCAGAAAAAAAATTAGGACCAAAATTACATTTCGCAATAACCGATAATATATTATTAGTTGCAGATAATATTGCTAAATACTACTCAATTAATCTGAATACAGGAGAACTAAATTGGTCAAAAAATAGTGCCTATCCCTTTAATTCAGAAATTAAGAAAAATGAAAATAAATTTTTTGTTGTTGATTATAAAAATACTTTAAGATGTTATAATATTAATGATGGTTCGGAATGTTGGAATATTCAAACAGAGGATTCCTTTACTATCTCGAGCTCTAAATTCTCTCTTATTTTAATGAATGATTTAATAATTTTTAGTAATTCGATTGGAGATATAACGGCTATAGATACCGACACAGGATTAATTAATTGGCAATTACCTACTCAGAGTAGCAGTATTATCAATAAAACTTATAGATTTAAAATTTCAAAATTAGTATCAGATGGAAAATCAATTTTTTTTTCTAATAATAAAAATGAATTTTATTCAATAAATGCAAGGTCAGGAACAATTAATTGGATAAATAAGATTAATTCAAATATCACCCCTGTAATAAGCCAAAATTTGATTTTAACAGTTTCTAACAATGGATATTTGTTTGTGGTTCAAAAAGATAAAGGTAATATTATCAGGATTACAGATCTTTATAAAGATTATAACAATAAAAATAGAGAAAATATTACCCCCATAGGCTTTGCAGTAGGTAAAAATACTTTATATCTAACAAGTAATAATGGAAAAATGGTCGTAGTTGATTTAAGGTTTGGAAATATTATTAAAGAAATCAAATTTTCTGGAAAATTAGTTTCAGAACCTTTAATTTTTAATGAAAAATTATTCTTGGTTAGAAATGGATCCATTATCAGGTATAACTAAAAATGATCTTAAAATTTTTTGAAAAGATCGGAAGAAAAAAAATTGTTTTAGACCGAGGACCCTCTCATCCTAATTATAAAGATGCAAAACCCTGGATGAATAGATATTATGTTCTTTTAAGACATAGGCCAAAATGGTTTCCATTTAATATTTTGATTCATGAAATGCTAGCAGATGACCATGGAGATGGAGTTCATAATCACACTTTTCCTTACATTACAATCATTTTGAGAGGTGGATATTGGGAAACACTAAAAAATGGTAAATTTTGGAGACCTCCAGGATATATAGGTTTTAGATCAGCAAATAATTTACATAGAGTTGATTTAAAGCCAGGTACTAAACCTTTGACAATATTCATTTCTGGACCTTTTGGGCTTAGAAAAGGACCGAGATCAGAATATGGTATTGATTTTAAAACAAAAAAATGAATTTAGATAAAAAATTTTTAAATTTTTGTAAAAAAAATAATTTTGAAATAAACGATAGGCAATTAAATTTAATAGATGAGCTTAATTCTTTCTACAATAGTAACTTTCAAAAATCTCTCTTAGCAAAATTTTTTTCAAAAGAAAAATCAAAGCCTGGCTTTTATTTACAAGGAGATGTTGGTGTTGGTAAAACCATGATTTTAAATTTTTTTTATGAAAATTTTAGGTATACAAAACAAAGATTTCATTTTAACGAATTTATGATTAACTTTCATGATTTTGTACATAGAAATAAAACAAATAATCAAAAAAATATTATAGATAAGTTTGTTAGTAAGATTAAAAAAAAATATAAGATGATATATTTTGATGAATTTCAGGTAACTAATATTGTTGATGCAATGATTTTAGGTAATCTTTTTAAAAAAATTTTTGATGAAAATATTAAAGTTTTATTTTCCTCTAATACTAAAATAAATGATCTTTATAAAGATGGTTTACAAAGGGATCAGTTTCTTCCATTTATTAGGATTATGAAGGAAAGATGTTATCAAGAAAGAATTTATTTACAGGAAGATTATAGAAAATCACAAAAAAATAAAAATGAAAGATTTTTGTATCCTTTAAATGAAGCGAATAATTTTAAGGTAAATAAGTATTTTAGAAAAATTACTAAAAATATCATTATGAAAGAAAAAATTTTAATTATTAAAGGAAGAAAATTTAAAATTAAAAATTATTTTGAGGGTATTTCGAGATTTGATTTTAAAAATTTGTGTGAAAAAAATATTGGAGCTGAGGATTATATAAAAATTGCTGAGGTTTGTAATTTTATAATCATTGAAAATATACCAAATTTTAATAATAATAATTCTAATCAACAACAAAGATTTATTACATTGATAGATATTTTATATGAAAAAAAAATTCCTATTATGGTTACATCACAAGCAAAATTAAATTTGTTAAGTTCGTCTAAAAATTTACAACAATTTTTTAAAAGAACAATCAGTAGACTTTATGAATTAACTTCAATAAAATTTAGCTATCTATAAGGATCGTAAGCCCACTGCAATATAGCTTGTCTTTGTCTTTTTCTACATCCTAAATCACCTTTTTCACAATTTTTCTCAATTGCTAATACGTGTCTTCTAAAATTTTTCCATCTTTTAATTTGTATTTCATCCATATGTGGAATTCTTCTTCCATTAGAAAATCTGCAGTACCATTGAAACCATCCCAAAGGATCTTCTCTAAAAATCCAACCCTTTTCTATCCAGTGCTGTCTTGATAAACCTGAGACAACTTTAAATCTGTTTATATTAACATCAAAAGATTTGCTAATCTTTGCATTTTTAAACCATGATTTTGGGTACTCATCTATTCTTAATCCAAAATATGAGCCACCAAATACTCCTAATTCTAACATTCTTTTAGGAGTTAGTTCAGGTTTAAAAATTTTATAGAATTCAGAGTCAGCTTTTTTTTTTATAACACTTTTCATTATATATAATTATTCTATTGATTTATTAATTTTTGATACATTGCTTTATCCGTATCTCCTTCGCATCCGAATACTAGCACATTAGAACTTATATTTAGTCCTAACTTGTCTTTTATATTTTGATCTTCACAGCTCGCAATTAAACTAATTACTCCTGGTGCAGAATTTTCTCCAGCTATAATTTTTTCATCACTGAAACTAGAATTTCCAAGAAGTTTCATTGCATTTGAAATATCATCATCGGGAAGGCTAATGCAATGTTTTGTAGCATATTTTAATATTTCCCATGGAACCAATGATACTTCACCACAAGACATTCCACCCATAAGACTTTCTCTTTTTATGTCAATCTTTTCTACTTTTCCCGTTTTAATACTTTCCATAACACAAGCAGCACTATCAGGTTCCACCACAATAGTAATTGGAGTGTTATCTAGATATCTAGCTATACCAGCAACCATTGCAGCTGCCATTCCTCCCACTCCAGCTTGTAATATAATGTGAGTAATTTTTTCATTTTTAATTTGATTAGATATTTCTCTCATCATTACTGAATATCCAGCCATAGTATATTTTGGCACTAACATATAATCTTTCCACGCAACATCCTGAACTATTTGCCAATTATTTTCTGTTGATTGTTTAATGCACTCAATTAAAGATTTTTCATAATTTCCTTTTACTATTACTACATTAGCCCCTAAATCAGACATAGCTTCCCCCCTTTCTTTACTAACAAATTCACTAATAAAAATTTTACATTTTAAACCTAATCTTCTTGCACCCCAAGCAACAGACCTTCCATGATTACCTGCAGTAGCAGTTGAAACAACCATGTCTTTGTTTCCTTTTGTAATTTTTTCTACAGCGTATGCACCACCTAATGCTTTAAAAGATTTTAGATCAAATCTCTTATTTTCATCTTTGTAGAAAATTTTATTTAGGTTTAATTCTTTTGATAATTTATTTAATTCTATTAAAGGAGTAGGAACATATCCCTTCCATTTTGAAATAGTTAAATAAGCATCATCGATTTCATTTTTTGATAATGAATTGAATATTTGATTTTTGTCAAAAGAAAAATTTTTATTTTCAATAAATTCAGAATATTTCCATTGATGACCATTTGATAAAATTGTCATGAATTAACAATCTAAAGTATTATCTTTTTCCCATTTTGTGACTGGTTTTTTTTTATTAAATGATGTTTTAGTTTTAAAATCTTTAATTTCAGAATTCTTCAATTTAATATAGCTGTTAACAACATCTTTTCCAAAAGCTTCAGATAGAGATTTACTTTTTCGAAGCATATTAATTGCTTGCAAAATATCATTAGGTAATTTTTTTAAATTTGGATATTTTTTATAATCTTTGTACATGTTACAATGCAGTGGTTTTCCAGGATTTAATTTTTTATTAATACCTTCAAGTCCGGCGGCAATAATTCCTGCTTGAAGTAAATATGGATTTGCAGATCCATCCATTAATCTAAGTTCAAATCTTCCTTGATCAGGAATTCTAATCATATGAGTTCGGTTATTACCTGTGTATGAAATGCTGCTTGGAGACCAAGTTGCCCCTGATTTTGTTGGAGGAGCATTAATTCTTCTATAGCTGTTGATTGTTGGATTAAAAAATGCGGATAAAGCTTGCGTATTTTTTATTATTCCACCTAAGAAATTGTAAGCCAATTTACTTAATCCGAGTGAGTCTTTTTTATCTAAAAACTTGTTTTTTTTCCCCCTCCAAACTGAAACATGAGCATGACAACCATTTCCTGTTAAATTATGAAAGGGTTTTGGCATAAAGGTTGCTCTCAAACCATGTTTTTCTGCAAGACTTTTAACCATGTATTTAAAAAATACGTGTCTATCTGCAGTAACTAGTGAATCTGAATAATCCCAATTCATTTCAAATTGCCCGTTAGCATCCTCATGATCATTTTGATAAGGCTTCCAACCCATAGCAATCATACAATCACAAATTTCTTTAATAAGCTCATATCTTCTCATTAAAGCTGATTGATCATAACAAGGTTTGGATTGTATGTCTTTTTTATCAGCTATTGAAGAACCATCCTCTGAGATTAAAAAGTACTCACATTCAACACCTGACTTAACTTGTAATTTCTTTTGAGAAATTTTTTTTATTTGCTCTTTTAACATTACTCTTGGTGAAGCCTTAACAGGTTTTCCATCCATATATAAATCTGAAGCTAGCCAACCAATTTCCTTATTCCAAGGAAGTTGGATTAAACTATTAGGATCTGGTACTCCAAACATATCACTATCAGCTGGTGTCATATCTAACCATGTAGCAAACCCAGCAAAACCAGCTCCATTTTTTTGCATTTCAGAAATAGCTTGAGTAGGGACTAGTTTAGATCTTAATACTCCAAATAAATCTACAAAACTAATTAGAAAATATTTTATTTTTTTTGATTTTGCGATTTGAGATAAATTTTTTGGCATAATTAATCTTACGAATATAAAAGATTAGTATCAATCATTTTTTTTATTTACACCTGGTATCCAGCTACTACCTGCTAAGGGTACTCTAGCCATAGCAGCAGCTTCTACAGTTAAAGCGCATAAATCTTCAGGTTCTAGATTATGTAAGCTATTTTTTCCACATGCTCTAGCTAGTGTTTGAGCTTCAAGAGTCATTACTTTTAAATAATTTGTCAGTTTCTTTCCAGCTTTAATAGGGTTTAATCTTTTCATTAACTTAGGATTTTGAGTTGAAATTCCAGCAGGATCATTTCCTTCATGCCAATCATCATAAGCTCCAGCGGTTGTACCAAGTTTATTATAATCCTTTTCCCATTTTGGATCGTTATCACCAATAGCTACCATAGCTGCACTTCCAATAGAAACAGCATCAGCACCAAGTGCTAACGCTTTAGCGACATCTGCACCATTTCTGATACCACCTGATATTACCAATTGCACTTCACGATGAGCATTTAAATCTTGTAAAGCATCTACAGCAGGCCGAATACACGCTAGAGTAGGCTGACCAACATTTTCAATAAAAACTTCTTGTGTTGCAGCAGTACCTCCCTGCATACCATCAAGAACAACAACATCAGCACCAGCTTTAACAGCTAAAGCTGTATCATAATAAGGTCTAGCACCTGCAATTTTTATAAATATTGGGACTTTCCATTTTGTTATTTCACGTAATTCTAAAATTTTTATTTTTAAATCATCTGGACCAGTCCAATCTGGATGTCTACATGCAGATCTCTGATCTACCCCTTTTGGTAGTGTTCTCATCTTGGCAACTCTATCATTTATCTTCTGACCCAATAACATTCCACCGCCACCAGGTTTTGCACCTTGACCTATAACTACTTCAATAGCATCGGCTTTTCTTAAATCTTTTGGATTCATTCCGTATCTTGATGGTAGTAATTGATAAACAAGATGTTTGGATTGACCTCTTTCCTCTGGTGTCATTCCACCATCACCTGTTGTAGTAGATGTACCTGCTGCACTAGCTCCTCTACCTAAAGCTTCTTTGGCTGCACCAGATAATGCCCCGAAACTCATTCCAGCAATAGTAATTGGTATATCTAGTTCTAAGGGTTTTTTTGCATATTTTGTTCCAAGAGTAACATTAGTTGTACATTTTTCTCGATAACCTTCCAAAGGATATCTTGACATTGATGCACCCAAAAATAACAAATCGTCAAAATGTGGAAGTTTTCTTTTTGAACCTCCACCTCTAATATCATAGATCCCTGTTTCAGCCGCTCTTCTGATTTCAGAATTAGTATACTCATCAAAAGTCCAAGATTGGCGAGGATGAGTTTTATTTTTTTTTTTCATATTTAGTAACTAGATACGTTATCAATTTTAAAATTATATAATTTTCTTGCTGAACCATACCTTTTAAAGCTTTCAGCTTTAAAATTTTTTATATTTGCATCTTTTAGAAATTTAGTTAATTTTTTTATATGTTTTTTTTCCATTTTCTTTTCTACACAATCAGCTCCAAGAGATTTAACGTTTCCTCTAATATATATATTTGTTTCGTATAAACTATCACCTAATGCTTCTCCAGCATTACCACAAACGACTAGATTTCCAGATTGAGACATAAAACCTGACATATGTCCTACAGAACCTTTTACAATAATATCAATTCCTTTC
>NTJL01000025.1 GCA_002457485.1 Pelagibacterales bacterium MED-G42 | reverse complement strand
GATTAGAATTATATAAAGAAGTTGTCGATAGAGTACGTTCCAGCGGTACAGATGTAATTTTAAATTTAACCACTGGAATGGGTGGAGATCTGGATATAGGACAGGGTAAAAATCCTTTAGAGTTTGGCCCTATGACAGACATGGCAAATGTAATGGAGAGAATTGCAAACGCTGAACAATTTTTACCTGAAATTTGTACTCTAGATGCTGGAACTTTAAATTTTGGTGATAGCTCAGTAATTACAGTTAATACTCCAAATGATCTAAGAAAAGCAGCAAAAAAATTACAAGAAATAAAAGTAAAACCTGAAATTGAGGCTTTTGACTTAGGTAACATGTGGTTTGGTGCTCAGTTATATAAAGAGGGACTATTAAGCGATCCACCAATGTTTCAAATGTGCTTGGGAATACCTTGGGGAGCACCTGCAACTACTCTAGCAATGCAGGCTATGAAAGATATTATGCCAAAAGAGGGTATTTGGTCAGGGTTTGCAATTTCAAAAAATGAAATGCCTTTTGTTGCCCAAACAGTTTTAATGGGAGGCAATCCTAGAGTAGGATTAGAGGATAATTTATATTTATCAAAAGGTAAGCTAGCTACAAATGCACAATTAGTTGAAAAAGCTATAAGAATTATAGACGAACTTGGTTATTCAACCATGACACCAGCAGAGACTAGGGAAAAATTAAAGCTTGTAAAACACAAGTAATGTCCAATATTAAAATAGTTGCAGTAATTGGAACTGGTGTTATTGGAACTGGGTGGATTATTAGATGTCTTGCACATAATAAAATAGTTCATGCATTTGATAGAGACAATAAGCTTAAAAAAAATTTGGTATCGGAAATAAAAAAAACATGGCCTCAAGTTAAAAAACTTTTTAAAAAAAAAGAATTAAACCTTAAAAATTTTAAATTTTTTTCAAACATTGAGGAATGTTTAAAAGAAGCAGATTTAATACAAGAGTGTGCTACTGAAAATTATACTATAAAAACTAAATTATTAAATAGTATTGGAAAATATGCGAAACCAACTGCTATTATTTCGTCTAGTTCATCTGGGTTATTGCCAACAAGAATTTTCTCAAAATGTAAAAATCCTAATCGCACAATAATAGGACATCCATTTAATCCTGTTTACATGCTACCTGCTGTAGAGATTGTCCCAGGAAAAAAAACTACAAAAAGATATTTAGATAAAGCAAAAAATTTCTATAAATCAATTTCTATGAGTCCAATTATGATTAAAAAAGAGTTACCAGGCTATCTGTCAGATAGATTACAAGAAGCTTTATGGAGAGAGGGATTGCATATAATAAATGAAGGGCACGCAACGACAGAACAACTTGATAGAGCTATAGAAGACGGGCCTGGTTTAAGATGGTCTTTAATGGGTACTTTTTTAACTTTTCATTTAGCAGGAGGTAAGTCGGGCATGAAGCACATGTTAGAACAATTTGGGCCAGCTCTAAAATTACCATGGACAAAGCTTAAGGCTCCAAATTTATCTAGCAAACTAATTAATAGATTGGTTGAAGGAACAAAAAAACAATCAAAGAGAAGGTCTGTAGAAAAAATTTCAAGAATTAGAGATCAATATTTATTAGATTTATTATTGATGAGAAAAAAATATGAAAAAAAATTAAGATAATTAATGACAAAAAAAATGATTAAAAAAACTGGAGGATGTTTTTGTGGAGAAATTAAATTTATTGTAGATTTAGATGAAAAACCCAGAGTTTTTAACTGTCATTGTATAGATTGTAGAAAAAAAATTGGAGGTATGATTACTATTGTTCAACTTAGAGATAATGCAATAGAAATTGATAAAGAAAAATTAAATACTTTTGAACATGATGGAGGCAGTGGTAACAAGATAAAAAAATTTTTTTGTAATAAATGTGCTGCACCAGTTTTAACTCATGTATCCAAATGGGATAAATATTATTTATATGCAGGAATGTTAGATGATATAAGTATTCTTAAATCAGCTTATAATATATTTTATGAAGACTCACATTTTCCATTTATGGAAATAAATGAAAGCAACATTAAGACTTAATCGTTTCTTTCTGTGTGACCATCAACAGAAATCACTTGACCCGAAACTTTACTTGAGTCATCTGAGATAAGAAACGAACACATCTTTCCAATATCCTCCTCTAAAATCCATTGTTTCATTGAGCTCATTGAAATAAAATCTTTTTCAATTGATTTTGAAGGAACTTTTGTAAATTTTGCTTTATCTCTTATTACTCTTTTCATTCTATCACCCTTAATTGTTCCTGGGCATACAGCGTTAACTCTAATATTGAATTTTCCAAGTTCCATTGCTAACGTTTTTGTAACACCTATAATTGCCCATTTACTAGCTGCGTAAGGTGATCGTAATGGAAATCCGAGTATCCCAGCAGTTGATGAAATATTGATTATTGAACCATTTTTCGATCTTTTAATTAGGGGTATAGCTTTTTTTGTGAAATAAAAATGACTATTAACATCAACGTGTAAAGTATTTTCCCAATCTTTTGATTTTAATTTTTCTAAAGAACCGGTAGGCCCAGCAACACCTACGTTATTAATTAAGGCATCAATCCTTTTAGTTTTCTTTTTTATTTTATTAAAGAATAAAGAGACTTGTTCTTCATTTGAAGCATCACATTGGTAAATAAATAATCTTTTATTTTTTAAAGGATGTTTATTTAATTTTTTAATTGACTTGTTATCTATATCACAAAGATATACATAAGCGCCCCTAGAAAGACAAACCTTAGTAGTTGCTAATCCAATCCCAGAAGCACCAGCTGAAATAATTATTTTTTTATTTTGTAAAGTTTTCATTAAATTTTATCAACTCTTTTAATTATACCTTCTTCTTCATTTATATTAAATTTTTTATCATTCATATCGTAAAGTTTTTTAATTCTTAATCCCTTAGTTTTAATAGTCGGTAAATCATTTTTTTTCATACCACAATGTCTTGCAAATACTGCTTTCTTCTTTTTGACTTGATGAGGTTGAAAATCATTTATTTCATCAATACTAAGATTATCTCCTTTTTTAATATAACCAGAATCAACTGCACTATTAAGTAATTCCAAACCTTTTTGTGTTCTTGCAATAGCTGCATTGAAACCTTCATCCTCTTCTTTAGGGGATCCACCTGGCCAAGTATCTAGTGCTGCTATATCCGCACTTTCTCCAATTGCATCTGGACAAATTTTACATCTAAAAGGCACTCTCCAAGTAGACTCTTCCCCCCAGAAAGAATTATAATCTTTGTCATATTCCTTACCGGAGTGTGTTTTGATATACATTTTACCTGGATTGCCGTTACCTCTATAACGAAAAATTTCTAATTCCTCTTCCTTAACATTAAAGCCCTCGATAAATTCTTGTGATTTTGTAAATTCTCCGAAACCACCACAAACGAGTGTTAATAAATATTTACAAAACTTATTAACTTTTTCATCAATTTTTGAGAGTTGTCTTATTGCACTTATATCACATGGCTTACCAACAAATGCAAAAGGTTGATTTAAACTTAAAGCCTCATGAAACTTGTCTAAAGGTGAAGCGGGTCCATATCTGGAACAGCTTCCAGAAAAAAGAAGCTCATTTTTATCACGAGAATATTTAGAAATACTTCTCATAGGTTTTGATGGATCAGTTCCCGTATGGAGTATAAAGTCTACTATTTTTGACTCCAATAAATAAAGGGACAATCCATTTAAAAGACCACCTGTTGAACTTTGAAATCTTATTTTTGGGTCTGTAGACCATGAATAAAATAAAGAATGATAATATCCCCAAATCAAATCAAATTTAGAGCGTTCATTTATTTCATTTTTTGGTAAACCTTCAACTATTACGCCTGGGCAAACTTTTTTAATCTTATTAAAATTTTCATCAGATAATGGTGAAATTTCTCGTGGTTCCAATCTTCCTTTTTCAGTCATTGATATCTCGATGTTTTCTTTGCCAACAACACTCTCACAAATACCACATCCTATGCACAGACCACTGCTAGTAATATCTGATAGTGAATTAATTTCTGACATTAATATATCTAATTCTTTTTAATAAAGAATTTTAAGACTTAGTAAGCGATGTTTGTAATTCTTTATTAGAAATATATCCTTTTACATTCCCTTGTTTGTCAATTACTTCACAATTTGAATTAGTACATACAACTTGTGGCAAAAATTCCTCTATAAATTGATCTTCTTTAACTTTAATTAAATTATTTTTATCGATTCCATTTGATTCATTTATTGGTTGCATAATAACTTTTGCTTTAATTACTTTTGCTCTATTCACATCTTTTACAAAAGCCTCAACATATTCATCAGCTGGATTCATTATAATATCTACTGGAGAACCAACCTGGACAAGCTTACCCGCATTTAAAATACCAATATGATCACCTAACTTCAGAGACTCATCTAAATCATGAGTTATAAATACGATAGTTTTTTTTAATTCGTTTTGAAGTTCAAGTAATTGATTTTGCATATCACTTCTAATTAAAGGGTCTAACGCTGAGAATGCTTCATCCATTAACATAATGTCTGTATCTGTTGCTAAAGCTCTAGCCAAACCAACACGTTGTTGCATTCCTCCTGATAGTTGGCTTGGAAATTGATTTTCAAAGCCACTTAATCCAACAGATTGGATTTTTTGCATCGCAACATCATTTCTCTCTTTTATTTCAATTCCTTGCATTTCAAGGCCATAACCTACATTTTGTAAAACAGTTTTATGAGGAAATAATCCAAATCTTTGAAATACCATACTCATTTTATGTCGTCTAAATTCAATAAGTTTTTCCTGGTTAAGCTTCATCACATTTGTTCCTTCTACCAAAATTTCTCCATCTGTAGGATCTACTAATCTGTTTAAATGTCGAATTAAAGTTGATTTTCCAGATCCTGAAAGCCCCATACAAACAAATATTTCGCCTTCTTCGATCTTAAGACTAACATTGTCTAATCCTACAGTATGTTGAGTTTTTTCTAATATTTCCTCTTTTGAGGATCCATCTTTAACCATAGGTAAAACTGATTTTGGATTAGGACCAAATATTTTATAGACGTTATTAATTTCTATTTTTGACATTTTGTATCGAACTTTTAGCAGGACTATACCTTAGATTAAAGGGAAGAAAAAAATGATTTCAACCATAAATTGCATTGACAAATTTTGATGAGTAAATAATCATTAGTTAATGGTGCAAATAGAAAAAATCGAAAAAGATACATCAGACCTTAAAATTAAATGGAGCGATGGAGAAGAGAGTAAGTTTAATTATATGTGGTTAAGAGATAATTGTCCAACTGCTCATGATAAAGATTCACGCCATAGGATGTTTAACATTTTAAATGTATCAAAAGATTTGTCAGTCAAAAATTTCGAAATAAATGAGTCTGGCTCTCTAAAAGTACAGTGGAGTGAAGGAGATCACACTAGTTATTACGATCCTAATTGGCTTCGAAAAAATTGCTATACATTAAAAAATAAATCTAAATATATTTCACCTTATAACTTGTGGAACAAAAATCTTAAAAATGAATTTGATACAATTTGTATAGAACATGATGAAATTATAGAAACAGATCAAGGATTAATAAAGTGGTTAGAACTTTTACATTATAAAGGTATAGCTATTGTTAAAAACGCTCCAGTAGAAAAAAAATCTGCATTTCCAATTTTAAATAGAATAAGCCATATTAGAGAAACTTTTTTTAAAACCCCCTTTGAAGTTATAAATATTCCTAAACCAAATAACTCAGCTTATACAGCTCATGCATTAAGAAATCATATGGATTTACCTTGGTTTGAACTTCCTCCAGGATATCAATTTCTTCATTGTCTAGTAAATTCTGCAAGCGGTGGAGACTCTTCAGCAGTTGATGGTTTTGCAGTTGCAGAACATTTAAGGAATAATGAAACTGAAATATTTGAAACTTTAGTAAATGTACCATTAAAATTTAGAGACATGGATTATACACAACAGTCGCATAGAGGTTTTCATGCTCCAGCAGTAAGTTTAACTAAAGATGGAGACTTTCACGATATAAGGTTTAGTGTGGCAACAATGGATGTGCTTGATTGCCATCCAGATCTTATGGAAAAAGTTTATAAGGCTCACCACAGATTTGGAAATCTGCTTCATGATGATGAATTTCAAATTAAGTTTCGATTAGGTCCAGGTGATATATATTCTTTCAATAATAGAAGAGTGCTTCATGGAAGAACTGCGTTTGATCCAAACTCAGGTCATAGACATTTACAAGGCTATTATATGGATAGAGATGAAATAATTGGAAGACTTAATTATCTTAAAAAATAATTTTACAAATTTTCAAATATCAAATTATTTTTTTCTCTGTATCTTTTAAAATCTGATTTTGTTTTAATTGTGTAAAAAAGTTTTTTAATTTTAAGATTTATTATTTTTTTATGAGTCAAAAATACCTTGTCTAAAATTAGACAACTAATTTTTTCATTTTTGGATGCTTTGATTATTTCTTTAACACTTGAAAGATTTGAAAAAGATAAGCCCACTTTAATATTTGGTTTAATTTTTTGTAAGTTAAAAATATTTTGATGATTAAATGAAATATATATACATTTTGAATATTTTGAGACTTCTTTAATGAGCTTTTGTAGATTTTTTTTAGATAATTTAGGCTTTAGCTCTATTAGTAAAGGGTATTTATTTTTTGATATTTTTAAAACGTCTTTTAATAGAGGAACCTCTTTATTTTGATTAATACTTAGTTCTTTTATATATGGATAATTTAGATTTTTAATACTAGCTTTTTTTTTAAAAATTCTATTAAGAGTAAAGTCATGAAAACATACAAATTCTCTGTCTTTTGTTAAATGGATATCGGTTTCAATTCCATAACCTAAACTAAAAGATTTTTTAAATGATGAGATGAGATTTTCCTTATATTTTTTATTAACTATTCCTCGATGAATAAAATGCATAATTATAGATTTACTTTAAAAAGGCTAAATCTCATGTCCATTTTCCTCAATTTCATTATCAACCAATTCCTCTGGAAAACCTTCTGCTCTAAAATCGATGTTATTTAAGTCTTCCATTCTCTTTACAATCATTGAGGACCATGCCCTAGACCCATATTTTTTTTGACCATCTTTAAATATTTCTACAACTTTAGGTGAAATTTCCAAAGGTGCATTTAATTTTTTTGCTAGCTCATCAAATAGGCCAGTGTCTTTTAAAACTAAATCCATTGTAAAATTAATATTGTATGATCCATTTAAAATAACTTGGCTCTCAGTTTCATGAACAAAAGAATTTCCTGATGAAACGGCAATTCCTTTATAAGCTTTGTTAAGATCTAGGTTAGATTTTTTAGCAACTGTCCAAGCTTCTCCCAATGCAACTAAATGAACTGATGCTAGATAATTAGTAATTACTTTTAAAACAGAAGCTGTACCTAATTTACCTGTATGTAAAACTTTTCTTCCCATGACAGTGAGTGCTGGCAAAATTTTTTCAAATGCTGCTCTTTCTCCCCCTACAAAAATTGCAATATTCCCAGTTGCAGCTCTATGACATCCTCCACTCACTGGTCCATCTAAAGGAATAGCTTTCTTTTCAATAACTTTTTTTCCAATTCTTTTTATCTCGGCTTCATCTGTTGTGCTCATTTCTAGCCATATCTTATTTTCTGAAAGACCATTTATAATACCGTCAGTTCCTTCCATTACCTCGGAACAAATTTGTGGAGAGGGTAGACATGTAATAATTAAATCAACTTGTTCAGCTAATTCTTTTGCAGAGTTTGCAACTCTAGCACCTAGATCTAAAAAAGATTTTGTTATATCTTTATCTAAATCTCTTACTGTCAGATCAAATTCATTTCTTAATAAACTTTTTGCTAATTTTCCACCTACGTTTCCTAATCCAATAAATCCTACTTTCATTCTTTTACTCCTTTCTTTTTTGTATATAATATCATTATCACTCCAATAATAATAACAGAGCCTCCAATAAATAACTCCACAGTTGGTTTTTCGCCTAAAATAAATATAGCTGCTAATAGGCCAGTTGGAGGAATTCCCATTGTTACTATGGGTAATACTTTGTAAAGAGGATTATTTTTTAAGACATAATAAAAACACCCATAGGTTATGGGCTGCATGATAAAACCTATATATATTGCAATCATCCAATGATTAATACTTGCATTTGTTAAATAATTTAAAGAATTGCCTTCAAGAATATTTGAAATTCCAATTAAAATTGGTCCTGAAAAAAACGCTAACCATGCAACAAGTGCAAGAGGATTTATTTCTTTACTTAAAGGTTTAACAATTACTTGTCCAAGCGCCCAAATAGCTGAACCAAGAATAGTTAAAGCAATACCAATAAATTTTCCATCTAAATTTGGAGAGCCAGTTAAGATATATACTCCCACAAAAGCAACACTTATTCCCACCAATGCTCTAATAGTGGGTATTTCTTTGAGCATAAAATATGCAAAAATAACTCCAAAAGGAACTTCAGTCTGTACAAGTAATACAGCTGCAGACGCGTCTATGAGATTTAGACCAGTATAGGTAATACTATATTGCAAAGTATTAGCTATGAAAGAAGCAATAAATATTTTTTTTAAGTAACCTTTAGGAATTGGGAACCACCAAATTAAAATTGATGCAGCAAAAATAAATCGAATTCCCATTAATAAAATAGGGGGGAAAGACTCAAAAGCAGGTTTAGCAATAACAAAACCAAAACCTAAAAAAATTGGAACTAAAGATGCGATAATAGTGTCTTTCAAATTCATATTTTTTTAATAGTAATGATTATTAAAGAACTTATGCTATATTCACTTTTTAAAATATGAATTCAACTAAAATAGAGCCAAAATATATTAGTAAATCAAACCCTAGAGTTGGACTTATTGCATTAGCTAGTGATTTTATGATTGAGAGAGATTTTATAAACGTGATCAAGGATAGAGATATTGATTTTTTTGTAAATAGAATTGAATGTTACAATCCATTGACTAAAGAAAACTTGATTAGAATGGCAAATAAAGTTACAGAGGTTACAAAAGATATTTTACCAGATCAAGACCTAGATTGTGTAGTCTATGGATGTACTTCTGGAACTATTGCTGCTGGATATGAATCAATTGAACAAAAAGTTAAAGCCGCAAAACCAATGGCAGATTTAACTACACCAAGTTCTGCTGCAATCAAAGCCTTAAAAAGATTGAAAATAAAAAAACTTTTTATATTTACACCTTATAGCAAGACTTTAAATGATGAGGTATTAGAATATTTTAAAAGTGAAGGTTTTGAAATTACAGCAAATTCTTATTTTGATATTGAAGCAGATTACGATATTGGAAAAGTTGATGAAGATTATTTGTATGAAGTTTTATCTCAAATAGATTTAAATGGTGCTGAGGGTCTTTTTGTTTCTTGTACAGCTCTACCTGTATTACCAATAATTGATAAGTTAGAAAAAAAATTAAATACGACAGTTTTATCTAGTAATCAGGCTTTAATTTGGGATACACTGGTAAAAATAAATAGAAATAATTCAATAAATGGTTTTGGAAAACTTTTTAATGAAAATTGATTATGATTTTTAGTAAGGAAGAATACAAACAAAGATTAAAAAAAGTTCAAAAAATGATGCAGGAAAAAGGCATCGAATTACTTATTTCACATGATACAAATAATTTAAATTACTTAACAGGATATGATGCTTGGTCTTTTTATTATGCCCAATGTGCAATTGTTCATGTAAATGCAGAAGAGCCATTATGTTTTGTTAGAGCTCAAGATGCTGGTGGAGCATATATAACATCCTATTTAAAAAACGAGAATGTAATTGTTTATGACGAAAATTATATTCATACCTGGCCAAGACATCCTTATGATTACTTGGTTGAAATAATTAAAGAGAGAAAATGGGATAAATTATCTATAGGTGTTGAAATGGACTCTCATTACTTCACAGCTTTTTGTTATGAAAAAATAAAACAAGGTTTACCAAATGCTAAAATCAAAGATAGTGATAGACTTGTGAATTGGGCAAGACTAGTCAAATCTGATCAAGAAATAGATTACATGAAATCTGCAGCGATAATTTCAGAAGTTGGAATGAAAACTGCAATGAAGGTTATAAATCCTGGAGTAAGACAGTGTGATGCTGTTGGTGAAATCCAAAAATCTTTATTTTATGGTACTAAAGAATTTGGTGGAGAGTATTCAAGTATAGCAACTCTGCTACCTACCGGAAAAGGTACTTCAGCTTCTCATCTAACAGCAAGCCAAGATAAATTTGTTGAGGGAGAAGCTACAATTGTTGAATTATCTGGTGTTTATAAAAGATATCATGCTCCAATGGCTAGGACTGTTTTGCTTGGTAAGCCAGATCAACTAAAGATAGATACAATGAATAAAACTATTGAAGCATTAGAAGCAGGTATAAGTGCAATAAAACCTGGAAATACTGCTGATGATGTTGCGCAAGCTTTTTGGAAGATATTGGACAAATATGGAATAGAAAAAAAATCTCGGACAGGTTACTCAATTGGAATTGGTTATCCTCCAGATTGGGGAGAACATACTTTAAATATATATAAAGGTGATAAAACTCCTCTAGAGCCAAACGTTTGTTTTCATATGATTGCTGTTATGCAGTTTGGTGACTGGGGAGTAGAGGCTTCAGAATCTGTTAGAGTTACAGAAAATGGATGTGAATTATTTTGTAATATGAGTAAAGAATTACATATCAAATAAATCGCTTGATTATCAATCTAACAAATGTTTAAAAGTTTATTATATGTCAAAAAATGATCGTTTTGTAAGATTTGATAACGTAGATAAAAGCTATGATGGTAAGGAACTTGTTGTTAAAGGTTTAAATTTAGATATTGCTG
>NTJL01000024.1 GCA_002457485.1 Pelagibacterales bacterium MED-G42 | reverse complement strand
ACAGATCCTGTATGTCCATTAAAAATAGGTAAAAATGTTACTGTTGGACATATGGTAATGCTTCATGGATGCACAATTGGAGACGAAAGTTTAATTGGAATTGGAGTTGTAATACTAAATAATGCAAAAATAGGAAAAAATTGCATCATTGGTGCAAAGGCCTTAATTACTGAAAATAAAGAAATACCCGACAACTCCCTTGTAATTGGATCACCTGGCAAGGTTATAAGAGAGGTTACAGAAGAAGAAAAAAAATCAGTATTAGCTAACACTAAGCGTTATCAAGATAACTGGAAAAGATATTCTAAATCTATATTCTAATAGCTATGCCAACATATACAGTAACAAATTCAAATTTTAACTTATCTTCTAAACAACAACAGAATTTGGCAGATGGAATTACTAAAGTTCATAATGTTGTAACTGGAGCAAATACATATTTTGCGCAGGTAATATTTAACAAGACCAAAAAAAATAATCATTTTATGGGAGGAAAAAAAGTTAAAGAGCCTTCTTTATTTTTATTAGGTCAAATAAGAGCAGGAAGACCAAAAAAAGTAAAAGATAAATTAATTAATGATTTAAAAGATATTTTAGTGAAAAAATCTAAATTAAATGAAACTCAAGTTTGGGTATATATTATTGATTTACCTCCATCACAAATGATTGAGTATGGTGCAATTTTACCTGCCTCAGGTGGAGAGAAAGAATGGTTTAAAAATCTGTCCCCAAAACTTAGAAAAAAACTATCATCAATTGAAAAATAAATTTTATCGGAAAGGATTTTTATGTCTGCAGGTTATGTAATAGCTCAATTAAAAGTAACAAATTCTGAAAATTATAAGGAATATGTAAATAAAGTGACAGAAATTGTTAAAAAATTTGATGGAGAATATTTAGTTAGAAATGGTGAATATCAGTCTGTTGAGGGGGAAATTAAATTCCCAAGATTAGTTGTAATCAAATTTCCAACTTATGAAAAAGCATTGGAATGGTACAATTCGGATGAGTATAAACCAATCAAAAAGATAAGATTAGAAAATTCAGAAGGTTCAAATATTATAGTAAAAGGTATTTAGAAAATTAAATTCGACATCCTTTCAAAAACCTTATCAACAGAAAGTTTTGATAAATCAGAAACTTGAATAGCTTTAAAATTTTCTCTTTCAATACTTACTTTGTGTGCTGTAGTGTGTGCACCAAACAAAGCTATTCCTTTAGAGCCCAAATGTGCAGTCATATGAGCTGGTCCAGTATCATTTGCTATAACAAAAGAGCTATCTTTAATTAAAGATGATAATTGAGAAATATCTAAAGCTTTTCCATTATCTAAAATAGCTAATGCATTAAAATTAGAAGCTTCTTTTATTTCTTTTGGTCCTGGTGCAACAACTAATTTATATTCATTGTTAAACTTTTCATTAACTTTATTTATTAGATCATTATAGTAAGGCCACATCTTTATAGATAAATGTGGTGAGCAAAAAGGAAACAGAACAATATATTTATCTAATTCATAAAAATCTTTTATTTGAGTTATGTCAGATGAACTCCATTTGAAATCCGGATTATTCGTGTGAACTGTATTTATTCCAGAACTTTTTAATTGATACTCAAATCTCTCTAAAACTGAGTCTTTATCGAAATCATTTTTATTTTTGCCCTTAGGAAGTGTAGTTTCAGTTGAAGACCAAATATCACTCGAAGCTTTTGGAAATAATATTCTTTTATAAAATGAAGTTCTGCTTGAGTTTTGTAGATCATATACTTTTGTAAAATTGTATTTTTTTATCGATCTCATTAAAGAATATAAATAAATCAAATTAAGTTTTGATAGACGTTTATCTAAAATTACATTTGAAATATAAGGATTTTTTTTAAATAGATCAAAGTAAGGTTTTGTTGTTAAAAGATGTATTTCATTATCCTTATGATTTTCATAAATATCTTGAATTGCACCACTTGCTTGAGCTATATCACCTAAAGAACCATGTTTGATAATTAAAATATTAGACATATTTTTAACAACATAACATACTATAAAACTTTATGAATAAAATTCTAGTTGAAGTATCAATAGGTGAACTTTTAGATAAAATTTCAATTTTAGAAATTAAAAAAGAAAAAATTAAAGATGTTAATAAACTTAAATTTATATCTGATGAACACTCAATTTTAAAAGATCAGTTAGATAAAAATGTAAAGACAGACCAAAAATTAGAGGAACTTTTCAAATTGTTAAAGGATATCAATGCTAAACTTTGGGTTATTGAAGATGATAAAAGACAATGTGAAAAAGAAAAAAATTTTTCTGAAAAGTTTATTAAACTTTCAAGAGACGTTCATTTTTTAAATGATGATAGAGCTTTAATAAAATTACAAATCAATAATTATACTGGATCAAAAATAAAAGAGATTAAAGAATACACTAGCTATTAAAAATTTTAGGAAACCAATCTTCACGCATTAAGTCACCTGATCTCAAATTAATTCCATCAAACGGAGGTGAAGTTGGCCCTCCTCTATCAATATATCTTACATCATCTCCAATGAACCTCATTGAAAAAGCTCTTCTAGATTCTAAAGTATTATTCCCACTTGATCCATGTACAATTTTAAAATTAAATAAAACTGCATCACCTAAATTTAATTCCGGGATATAAATATCTTTTTCAAATTCATCTTTATTTGGTAAATCAATAAATGAACTATTGTTTTTGAACCAAGATTGGTTATTTGACCATTTCGTTGGTCTGATTAATTTTGGCCATTTGTGAGAACCTAGAATTAATTTAAGATTATTTTCTTTATCAGTTTTATCTAAAGGTATCCAAAAGCTACCAGTATTATTTCCCTCTAAACAATAGTAAGGCATATCTTGATGCCATGGAGTTTCCATAAAAGTACCTGGTCCTTTAAAGAATATATGTTCATGAAAAATTTGGGATGATTTAGATAAAGTGGCCTCAGCAACTATTTGAGCTCCTGGAGAATTAAAAATACAATCTTTGAACTCATCAATCCTCTCCCAATTACAATAATCTTCAAAAAATCTTCCTTGACTATCTTTAATATTTTCTCTTCCATGCTTGCTAGGATTTTCTAAAACTTTATTAAAGCCAACTCTTAAAGGTTCAATCCATTTTTTAAAATAATTTTTTAAAATTATTACACCAAAGTTTTGATAGTTATAAATTTGTTCATCTGTAAGTAACATTGCAATTTTCTATTGAAAACTATATTTCTTTTCCAGATACTTTATCAAATTATGAATTAAAAAAGTCATAAATAGATAAATACCACCAGCAACAATAAAAACTTCTATTGGTTTAAATGTTGTTGAAATTATATATTTAGCAACACCAGTCAAATCCATTAAGGTAACTGTACTTGCTAAAGAGGTACCCTTCATCATTAAAATTATTTCATTGCCATAAGCGGGTAATGATTGTCTGATAGCAATTGGAATTTGAATTTTATAAAATATTATTTTATTTGATATCCCTAAGCTTTTACCTGCCTCAATAATTCCTGGTTTTATAGTTTGAAATGCAGACCTTAGAATTTCAGAAGTATATGCTCCTGTATTTAATGTAAAGGCAATGATTGCACACCAATAAGGCTCTTTTAAAATCACCCATAAAAATGTTGATCTTAGATATTCTATCTGCCCTAGACCAAAGTAGATAATAAAGATTTGAACCAACAAAGGTGTACCTCTAAAAACATATGAATAACCATATGCAAATCTATTTATAAGTTTATTTTTATTGAGTCTTAAAATCGCAAAGAAAAGACCAACAAATATTCCAAAAATTAATGAAGCTGATAAAAGTTTTAAAGTAATAACTGTTGCACCTAATAATTTAGGAAAGCTAGTAATCATGAGATCAAGATCCATTAATAACCCCTACTATATTTTACTTCTAATCTATTGATCAATTTCATGCTTAAGTAAGTAAGCAACAAATATAAAACAGCTGCAAAAGAGTAAAAGAATAAAGGATCTCTTGTCGATCCTGCTGCAATATAAGATTGTCTCATTATTTCAACTAATCCTGTAACTGAAATAAGCGAAGTGTCTTTTAAAGTAATTTGCCAAACATTGCTTAAATTTGGAATAGCAAGGCGTAACATTTGAGGTAGGACTATTTTATAAAATTGAGTAAATTTTCCTATACCTAAAACTTTTGCAGCTTCAAATTGACCTTTATCTATTGACTGAATTGCTCCTCTAAAGACTTCAGTGGAATATGCTCCAGAGATAATTCCAATTGCTATTGAACCAGTAATAAATGCATTAATCTCAATATATTCATAGTACCCAAAAATTGATGCTACATACATTATTGCACCACTTCCTCCAAAAAAGAAAAGATAGATAACTAATAATTCAGGTACTCCACGAATTACAGTGGTATAAAAATTACCTATAAGATTTAATGATTTATATTTTGAGAGTTTTAAAGGAGTAAAAATTAATGCAAAAAAGAAACCAACTAACATTGCTGTAATTGATACAGCGATGGTCATTAGGGTTGCATAGAATAACTCATCACCCCAACCTGTTTTACCAAATACGAGAAGTTCCATATAGATTGGCGACTATATATTATAGTCGCCAAATCTGAAATGAATTACATAGAAGCGTCGAAACCAAAGTGCTTAATAGCAAGTTTACTAATAATTCCTTGTTTTCTAGCTTTATCAATTGCTTTGTTGAAATCTTTTAAAAGTTTAGCGTCTCTTTTACCGATTGCATCATCTCCACCTTGTCTAATTCCAACACCTACTCCATTACCAAAAGCACCGCCTGAAAAAGTTGGTCCTACAAGCACTACAGCTTCACCCGATTTATCTGCATAATCAGTAAATGCAACTGCAGCTGCTAAGGCAGCATCACATCTTCCAGATGTAAGGTCTAGATTTACTTCATCTTGAGTTTTGTATGTTCTAACATCAATACTACCTACATCACCCGACTCTAAAAAATTTTGGTGAATTGTACCAGTTTGAGTACAAACAGTTTTTCCCGCTAATGCACCTGTTAAAGTTTTAAGAGCTTTCTTAACATCTGACCCACCTAAAGATAAATTTATTCCCTCTGGTGTATCCATACCTTCTAAACTAGAACCTTTCATTACAGCTAAAGAAGCAACTTCATCTGCATATCCTTGTGAAAAAGTAATTGTTTTCTGTCTCTCTGCAGTAATTGACATTCCTGCCATAATAGCATCAAATTTTCTCATTAACAAAGCTGGAATCATTCCATCCCAATCTTGTTCAACAATTATACATTCATGTTTCATAATGGTACAAAGTTCGTTAGCCAACTCAACCTCAAAACCAATTAAATTACCTGATGCATCTTTAGAGTTCCATGGAGGGTAAGCGCCCTCAGTTCCAATTCTTATCTTATCAGCGTAAACATTACCAATGATAAACAAAGAAGCTAGAACTGTTAAAATAGTCTTATTTAATATATTCATTATTTTCTCCTTTAATTTGAAGCAATTATTTCACAAATTTAATAATTTAAAAAGAAAAATTAGTGATTTATTGATGATGAAAAATTCCATGAACAATCAAAACTTGGGATATATATTCTTGATAACTTGGTATTTCCAAAGTGATGATTAAATACATTGAGCCAATTATCAACTTGTTTAGGCTTTTTATCTTGACTACCTACTTGAGCAGTAATTACACCTTTAGGTTTCAAAATTCTTATCATAGAATCCATATTTTTAGCTGCAAGGTCTATACAAAATTGATCATCATTCAGATCAACAAAGATATGATCATATGTATCGTCATTTATAGATTTTATACTCTCAAATGCATCTCCCCATACACATTTAACAGAATTTTTTTCTGTAGCTTTTTTTCCAATGTCTCCTAAATGTTTATTACATACTTCAACAACTTCTGGATCGAGTTCGTACCAATCTATAAAGTTAAAATTTTTTGAAATACATTCTCTAGCAACACCTCCATCTCCACCGCCAATTATAGCTGCTCTTTCTTTATCTTTATTTAAATTCAGTCCAGCACCAACAAATGTAGAGCTGTACAAATGTTCATCAGTTGCAGCAACTTGAATTTCACCATCAATAAATAACGACTTTCCAAATTGTACTAAATCTAAAATTTCAATATGTTGTCCAGCTCTTGATTTAAAATCTTCAATTACATCATTAACAACATAAGATTTCTGTAATCCTGGTGAACTATAAATGTCGTGATAAAGTGATTTTGTATCCCGGTTAAATTCTTTTATTATTATTCTTTTATGTACAAACTCCTTTTTTATAATATCAATTGCTATTGATGGACTAATTTTTCCACAAGTGAAAAAATCAAAACTAATAATCCCTTTTTCAGGAAAAGTATGAAAACTAATATGACTTTCTGCTAATAAGGCTAAGATAGTAAAACCTTGAGGTTCAAATTTATACTTTGAAATATTGAGTATTGTTACTTTAGCTGCTTTAGCAATTTTATTAATCAGTTTTTCATATAAAGAGGGATCGTATTCTTTATTAGTTCCAATAATATCTATAGTTATATGTTCACCAACTTTAGTCATAAAATATATAGTTTTTAAAAAAACTTTATTAATGATATTAACATTTATTTACAATGAAAAAATATAATCTTTCGACTAGAGATTATTCATTTCAATTTGAAACAATTTTGCACCTTTTTTGCAATTCTCCATCCAATCTGAAGTAGCATTATCATCTGCATTATCTGAGATAAACTTAAAACATCTAAAATTAATACCCTCTAATTTGGAAATCTTTGCTAAAGCATATGCTTCCATGTCTACTAAATCTATGTCCATTTCAATTTTATCCTTTACAAAACTATCTCCACTTCCACAAGAAAAACCATCTTCAGAATTAATTATTTCATTAATTGTATCGAAAGGAGTCTCTCCCAACTTAAAATCTAACAATCCTCTCACGTCCATATCTCTTTGATAAAATTTTGTACACTCAACAATACCTGATAATTCTTTTTTTAAACTTCCTGCAGTACCATAATTAATCACCTCTAAAGGTTTGTATTTATGAATTAATTTAGTTAAATTATACGCAGCGTTAATTTTTCCTACTCCAATGTGATGAAAGTTATTTAACCCAATAGTTTCTTCTTTTAAAGCAGCAACAAATAATTTATTCATAAAATATGGATTTAAAAAAATATATTAGATCAATACCAGATTATCCAAAAAAAGGAATTCTTTTTAGAGATATAACTACTTTAATTAAAGATGAAAATGCATTTAAGGAAACTATAAATCAAATTGTTGAAAGATCAAAAAAATTTAATTTTACAAAAATTGCTGCTATTGAATCTAGAGGCTTTGTATTTGCTTCAGCTGTTTCATACATTTTAAATAAACCATTTATAATGTTAAGAAAAAAAAATAAACTGCCTGCAGATGTGCACTCAATAGACTTCAAATTAGAATATGGAACTGCAACTATAGAAGTTCATAAAGATTCTATAAATTCAAAAGATAAAGTTCTAATAATTGATGATTTAATAGCTACTGGCGGGACTGCTGAGGCTGCAGCGAAACTAATTGAAATTTCCAAAGGAAGTGTCTCTGCTTTTATTTTTGTGATAAATTTGTTTGATCTTAATGGTTCTGACAATTTAATTAATAAAGGATATAAAATAGAAAATTTAATAGAGTTTCCTGGACATTAATAAGTTGATCGTCCACCACTGATATCAAACACTGCTGCTGTAGAAAAAGTATTTTCTTCAGAAGAAAGCCAACAGACTAAAGATGTAAACTCCGCTACCTCTAAAAATCTTCCTCGAGGTACTTTTGATAACATTCTTTTTACATGTTCTTTAGTCATTTGATCTAAAATTCTTGTTTTTGCTCCTGCTGGAGTAATTGCGTTTACTGCAATATTTTTATCAGCAAGCTCTTTACCTAAAGATTTTGTTAATCCAATTGCTGCTGCTTTAGCTGTACTATAAGCGCTTGCATTAGCGTTTCCATCTTTACCAGCTACGGACGCAACATTTACAATTCTTCCATAATTATTTTTTATCATATTTGGCACTATTGCTCTACAGCAATTAAAGGTCCCCATTAAATTTACATCTACAACCTTTTTCCAAATCTCAATATCATATTCCCATAATGTTGCTGTTGGACCAGTTATACCAGCATTGTTAATTAAAATATCAATTTTATTATCTTTTATAATTTCATTAGTACAGTTTGTAACCTCTTTGTAATTAGATACATCTATAAGATTAAAACTTAAATTAGGATTATCTTCATTTTTGATAGCCTCTTTGATCATTTGATTATCAGTATCCCAAATAATTACTTTTGCTCCTGATTTTAAAAATCTCTTAACAATATCTAATCCAAACCCTTGGGCTCCACCTGTCACCACAGCTGTTCTATCTTTAAAATTAAAATCAATTTTATCCATCATCATTTCTTAGCTAATAAATAATATATTAACATTGCAACTAATCCACCAACTATCCAAGAATATGACTGAAGATACATCATATTTAAATTCCAAATTGTTGAAGCAGAAAAAATAAACCCCACTATTACAGAGTAAACACCTTTAAGATGCCAACCTTTAGAATAATAATATAGACTAGTAGAATCTATAGAATATATATCTTTGTTACTTAAATCTTTTTCTTTTATAAAATAATAATCAATAATCATAACTCCAAAAATGGGCCCAAAAAAACAGCCAAAGGTATCTATAAAAGATAGAATTCCAATTTGGCTTAAAATAGTAAGCCAAAATATTCCAATAATAGAACTTAAAATTCCAATTATATAACTGGAGCTTCTTAAATTCAATTTACTAGGGATGAAGTTTATTAAAGAATATTGTGAAGGGATAAAATTAGCAGCCAAGTTAGTAGAACTGGATGCAAAAATTATAAAAAAAAGAGCTATAATTGTAATCTGGAGATTATTAAATTTTCCAATTATATCAGTAGGATTTGTAAAAATTCTCTCTAGGTTTTCAAATTTTTGATTTAGGAAAATATCTGAACCAATTACAATAAAAACAGCAAAAATAGAAAAGATTATTAGATTTATAATTAAACCTAAATTGCCTTTTTTAAGTTCATCGTCATTTTTAACATATCTCGTAAAATCTCCAAAACTAACAATAATTATCGAAAAATAAGCAAATACTGTTCCAGCAACTGTTAATAATGGAGCTATAAAATTGGAGTTTAAAAAATTTTTAAAATTTAAAGTTTCAATAAATACTTTGGTTGTAAGTTTTACATCACTTAATAAAACAATAAAAAAAAATAAAGTTAAACCAATATAAACGATTATAGCTGAAATATTAATAATCTTTTTGTTATAATTAATACCTATACTAAATAAAATAATTTGTAATACCATAACTAACATAAAAGAAAACCAATCAATCACGTTAAGGCCCAAAAAGAATGTTAGAAAAATTTCATTATCCAAGAGTGAGTTATCAATTGAAAAAAATAGTATTCTAATTAAATATCCAATTGCTTTAGATAAAAAATATGTTTGCACCCCAAACATAAATATTCCAACTAAACTTCTAAGTAAGCCAAAATACTTTGCCCCATAAACACCTAAAGAGCTTCTCAGTAAAACAGCAAATGGTAATCCAAATTTTTGGGATGGTTTTCCAATTAGCTGTGAAAGAATGCAAACTAAAATTGAACCTAGTATTGAACCAAAAAGAACGACAAAAGTATTTAAATTATAAACAGTATATAAAGAGGCAATTAAAGAAAAGGCGATTATACTTTGGGTATTAACACTCCAATAACAAAAAATATCTTTCCAATTCCAATTTTTATAATTAGGGTTAACAGTAACAAGATCCCAGTTCGATTGAGAATATTTTACTTTTTTCTGATTCACAATTTTATATTAAACTAATAATTTTTACTGTCCATATAAGAGAGTTGGTAACCATAGTGCAATCTTTGGAAATATTATTATTAAAACTAATCCAATCACCTGAAGCACCATAAACTGCATCATTCCTAGATAAATATCTTTGAGGTCCCACTCAGGTACAACTCCTTTTAAAAAATATGCTGAAAGTGCTACTGGAGGTGAAAGCCAGGCGGTTTGTAAATTAACAGCAACTAAAATAGCAAACCAAGTTAAATTAAATCCTAAGGCCTCTACTAGTGGTAAAATTATTGGAATTATTATCATTACTATTGGTACCCATTCTAATGGCCATCCTAATAAAAAAATCATAACCATTATCATTGTTAATATAAGGTACTTATTCATCTCCAAGCCTAATAAAAACTCTGTAAGTAATGTTGGAGTGCCCAATCTAGCAAATACTGCCCCAAAAAAATTTGATGCTGCTACTAATACCATTATCAAAGCAGTAATTTCCAAGGTCTTTACCAAAGCTTCTTGTAATTTTGAAAATGTTAATTTTTTATATGCTAAAGATAAAAGTAAAGCTCCCATTGCTCCACAACCAGCAGCTTCGGTCGGTGTTGCAAATCCAAATAAAATACTACCTAATGCAGCAAAAACTAATGCTGCTGGAGGAACTAGTCCAAGAAAAAATTCTATCCAAACTTCCTTCATACTTGTTGCTCTCATTTCCTCTGGCAAAACTGGACCTAAACTAGGATCCATCCAACATCTTATTGTTGTGTAGGTAGCATAAAGCGTAGCCAATAAAATTCCTGGAATAATAGCAGCTGCAAATAAATCAATTACAGGTATTTCCATAATAGGACCCATAACAACAAGCATAATGCTTGGTGGAATTAAAATTCCTAAAGTTCCACCTGCAGTGATTGTTCCAGCTGCAAGTCTTACATCGTACCCAGATTTATTCATAGATTTCGCTGCCATTATTCCAAGTATCGTAACCGAAGCACCAACAATACCAGTTGCAGCAGCAAATATGACTGATACAAATAGAACCGCATAATATAAAGCGCCCCTAACCTTAGATAGCATTAATTGAAAAGCTGAAAATAATCTTTCCATTAATCCAGCTTGTTCCATCATTATTCCCATAAAAACAAAGAGTGGTACAGCTGCCAAAGTTTGTTCGGTCATAA
>NTJL01000023.1 GCA_002457485.1 Pelagibacterales bacterium MED-G42 | reverse complement strand
ATATTACTGATCATTATAATATTGAAGATAATGATTTGAGTTTTTCTGGACAGGGCAGTAATAAATATTCTCAACAATTTGAAGGTAACGTTAAATTTAATTGTTTTCCTAATTGGTCATCAAACTTGTATCAAAAAGCAGAATATGTATCATTTTATCCAAATGTAATGTTAGGAATACACGTTGATCATTTTTATGCTTTTTGGTTAGAACCAATTTCAAATAATCAGACGAAAGAACATTTTGAATTATATTATGTAGGTGAAGAAAGCGCATCTAGCGAAGAATATAAAGAAATAAGAAAAAAAAATTTTTCATTTTGGAAAGAAGTTATGAATGAGGATGTTAAAGCAATAGAGGGAATGCAAAAAGGAAGAGCGTCACCGTCTTATAATGGAGGAAACTTTTCACCAGTCATGGATACACCAACACATATGTTTCATAAATGGATAGCAAATAATTTAACGAATTAAGAAAGAGGAGATGTAATGAAAAAAAATTTAATAACAAGACTTAATGAAGGACCAGTAATATTTGCAGAAGGATATTTATTTGCTATGGAAAGAAGGGGGTATCTTTCAGCAGGAGCGTTTGTGCCAGAGGTAGTTTTAGAGCATCCTGATGTGGTAACACAATTACATAGAGAATTTATTAGAGCAGGTTCTGATGTGGTTCAGGCTTTTACTTACTATGGTCATAGGGAAAAATTAAGAATTATTGGCAAAGAACATTTATTAGAACCAATGCAAAAAAATGCACTTCAGATTGCGAAAGATGCAGCTAAGGAATTTAAAGATTTAGACTTAATGGTATGTGGGGATGTTGCTAATACCAATGTATTTGATCCAAATGATAAATCTACATTCAAACAATGTCAAAAAATGTATGAGGAACAAGTGTTATGGGCAAAAGAAGCCGGAGTAGACTTTATAGTAGCAGAAACTATCAATTGGGTTGAAGAAATGAAAATAGCTTTAAAAGCAATTAAAGATGAAGGATTAATTGCAGTTGCAAATTATGCAATACCTAGAGGAGATTTAACAAGAGATGGTTATAGTGCAGAGGATGCATGTAAAATTGTAGAAGATCTTGGTGCAGATGTAGTTGGTCTTAATTGCTATCGAGGACCTGATATGACTATGAAATTATTAAAAGAAGTTAGAAAAAAAGTTTCATGTCATGTTGCTGGACTTCCTGTTCCTTACAGAACTACTGAAGAAGAACCAGGATTTTTAAATCAAACAGATCATGGTTGTGATTGTATACCTGGTGGAAATGCTTTTCCTGTAGCGTTAGATAATTTATTTTGTAATCGATTTGAAATGGCTGAATTTGCAAAAGAATGTTTAAAAGAAAAAATAAATTTAATAGGAATTTGCTGTGGAGCAGAAGCACATCATGTGAGAGAGATGGCAGTAGCTGTAGGAAAAAAACCAATTGCAATGAAGTATATGCCAGATATGAGTAAACATTTTCATCATGGAACAGACAAAACTTTAAAAAAAGTCAATAAGGAGATAAAATATTAAATTAATGCAAACTCATGCAAAAGTAGTAATTATAGGAGGGGGTGTTGTTGGATGTTCTATTCTTTATCACCTATCTAAGTTTGGCTTAAAAGATTGTATTTTACTTGAAAGAAATGAATTAACATCTGGCTCCTCTTGGCATGCTGCTGGAAATGTTCATGTAATTTCAAATGATCCAAATATTTCAAGAATGATGGCTTATACAATTGGCTTATATAAAGACATTGAAAATGAGTCTGGTCATTCAGTTGGATTTAAACCTAGTGGAGGTTTTTATTTAGCATCAAATGAAGTTTGGGCTGATTATTTGAAAAGAGAAAGATCCAAAGCAAGATATATGGGTCTGGATCAAGAATTTATTTCTTTAGAAGAAGTGAAAAAAAAACACCCATTAATTGATCCGACTAGATATTTGTTAGCTTTATGGGATCCTATTGATGGAGAAGTTGATCCCTCAGGAGTTACTTATGCATTTGCAAAAGCAGCAAAAGTCTTTGGTGGAAAATATTATACTCATACTGTTGTTAAGGATACTAAACAAAAACAAGACGGATCTTGGGATGTATTTACTGAAAAAGGTAATATTAATGCTGAAATAGTTATTAATGCTGGAGGACTATGGGCGAGAGAAGTAGGACAGTTGGCAGGATTAAATCTTCCTGTTCAACCGATGGAACATCATTATTTGATAACTGAACCTATTCCAGAAATAGAGGCAATGGGTGAACAAAGATTGCCTATAGGTACAGATTTTGAAGGAAATATTTATTTCAGACAGGAAGGAAAAGGAATGTTGCTTGGAACTTATGAACCAAAATCAACTCCTTGGAAGGTTGAAGGAACACCTATGAATTTTGGTCATGAATTATTGGAACCAAAATTAGATAATATTCAAGATAGGTTAGCGATTGGTTTTGAACGAATGCCTGCATTAGAGCGCGCAGGAATTAAAAATATTGTAAATGGACCTTTTACTTTTGGTCCAGATGGCAGCCCTTTAATAGGACCAGTTCCAGGAATGAAAAATTATTGGGTAGCAGTTGGAGTTATGGCAGGATTTTGCCAAGGAGGAGGAGTTGGAAAGTGTATAGCAGAATGGATAATTGATGGAGAACCTTCAATTGATGTTTGGGCAATGGATGTTGCTAGGTTTGGAGATTATGCGTCACCCCAATATGGTACAATTAAATCTTCTGAAAATTATGAAAGAAGATTTATTATGACTTTCCCAAATGAAACTCTTCCAAAAGGCAGAAAACAAAAAACAACTGCTTTGTATGACAGGTTTTTAAATCAAGGTGCAGTAATGGGAGACAGTTTTGGATTAGAAAATGTTTTATGGTTCGCTAATAATAAAGAAGACGCATATGAAGAGCCAACCATTAAAAGATCACGATCACACAATTATGTATCAAAAGAAGTAATTAATGTTCGAGAGAATGTTGGTTTAATTGAAGTTGCTAACTTTGCAAAACATGAATTTAAAGGACCAGAGTCTAGAAAATTTTTAGATCATATATTGGCTGGTAAATTACCAAAGCCTGGTAGAATTTCCTTGTCTCCAATGTTAACTTATCGAGGAAAATTATATGGTGATTTAACAGTTGCATGTCTGGAAGAAAATGAATTTATGGTTTTTGGATCAGGTGCAGCTCAAGAAATGCACAGACGATGGTTTGAAAGTCATCTTGGGAAATTCACAGTTCAATACAAAAATAGATCTGATGAATTTCATGGGATTTCGATTGCAGGCCCTAACTCTAGAAAAGTTTTAGAAAAAATTGTTAGAGAAGATGTTTCTAGCGAAAAATTTAGATTTAGAGACTCACGTAGAATGTTTGTTGGGGGAGTTCCTGCCATCATAAATAGAATTTCTTTTACTGGAGAGCTTGGATATGAAATATATGTAGCGCCCCACTACCAAATAAAACTTTTTGAAGAGTTAATGGAAGCAGGTAAAGAATTTGATATTAAACCATTTGGAGGACGTGCATTAATGTCTATGAGATTAGAAAAAAATTGGGGAGCTTGGACTTTAGATTTCAGACCTGATTTTACTGCAAAAGAAACTGGTTTAGATACTTTTATAAATTGGGATAAAGAATTTATTGGTAAAGAAAATGCTCAAAAAGATGATAGCTTAAATAAAATTACACCTTTAATAGTTGAAACAAATGATATTGATGTAACAAATAATGAAGCGGTAATGAATGGTAATGACAGCATAGGCTATGTAACCTCAGGTGGTTTTGCGCATTTTGTTAATAAAAGTGTAGCTTTTACATATTTAAATAAAGATAAAATAAATAAAGAAAATAAGATCCAAATTGAAATTAATGGAGATTTGTTTAATTGTTCATTAATAAATGAACCACTATATGACCCTTCAGGTCAGAAAATGAGGAGTTAATGTCACAAAAGGACGTTGGAAACAAAGTACCAATTTATAAATTAAAAAAAACTGATGAGGTCATGAGGTACTATGATGAATGGGGCATAGAAAATAAATATGACCAAGATATGCTTGATTGGAATTATACTGGTCCAAAAGAAACTGCGGAAGTATTTATGAAATATCAAAAAAATACCGATGCAAAAATTTATGATGCAGGTTGTGGAACAGGTTTAGTTGGAGTAGAATTACAAAAATATGGTTATAAAAATTTTTTTGGAGCTGATCTTTCAAAAAAACTATTAGATTTAGTACCTCAAAATTTATATCAAAAATTAGATCAAATAGATTTAAACAAGAAAATTAATGAAAAAGAGAACTCTTATGATGCAGTTTTGTGTGTTGGAACCTTTACATTTGGACACGTAAAACCCCCTGCTTTAGATGAGTTTATTAGAATTACTAAACCAGGTGGACACATATGTTTTACAATTAATGAAGGTATACACGAAGAATATGGATTCGATAAAAAGATAACAGAATTGGATCAAAAAAATAAATGGCAAAAGTTAGAATTTTTTAAGTCAAATTATATAGCTAGCAAAGATGTAAACGCATGGTTAGGATTGTATAAAGTGTTATGAAATTTAAAAGAAAAATTGCGAACTTAATTCAACCAAAAAAAAATTTTATTACAAAAAAAAGATTAAGAGAGGATGAAATTGATTTTGAAAGACTTAGATCTTATAGACTTGATAGAGTTAGAAAAGAATTAGAAAAAAATAATTTAGAGGCATGTATTTTATTTGACCCTGTAAATGTTCGTTATGCATTAGACTCGTTAAATATGAGTGTTTATAATATGCATAATCTTACTAGATACTGCTTTATACCTGTTTATGGACCAACAATTCTTTACGAATATTTTAATTGTGAAATTTTATCAGATCATCTAAATCTTATTGATGAAATAAGACCAGCAATCACTTGGGATTATTTTAGCAATGGAGATCAAGCTTCAAATCAATTAGATAAATGGATAAAAGAAGTAAAAGATTTATCTAGTTCATATTTTAAATCGAAAAAAATTGCTATAGATGTTTTAAACGGACCTGCAGTCTCGTCATTAAATAAAGAAGGCATAGAAGTTGTGGATGCAAAATCTATATTAGAAAAAGCTAGAGTTATCAAATCTTCTGATGAGCTAATTTGTATGAAGGCAGCAATTGAAGTTGCAGAAATTGGTATAACAAAAATGAGAGATGAACTTAAGGCAGGAATTACAGAAGACGAGCTATGGTCAATACTACACAAAACTAATATCTCTTATGGCGGAGAATGGATTGAGTGTAGAATTTTATCATCTGGTGAAAGAACAAATCCATGGATGCAAGAAAGCAGCAATAAAATTATTCAAGATGGAGAAATAGTTTCTTTTGATACAGATATGGTTGGTCCTTATGGATATTGCGCAGATATCTCTAGAACTTTTGTTTGTGGAAATAAATTTAGTAATGAACAAAAAAAGTTATATTCAATGGCAGTTGAACAAATAAATTACAATGCGAGATTAATAAAACCTGGATTATCTTTTCAAGAATTTACAGATAAATCATGGATATTACCTAAGGATTACTATGGAAATAGATATTCAGTAATGGTTCATGGGATAGGTTTATGTGATGAGTGGCCAGCGATAAGATATCCAACAGATGGAGGAGAAAGATCAGGTTTTTTTGAAAAAAATATGACGATTACCGTTGAGAGTTATATTGGAAAAGTGGGAGATAAAGAGGGAGTTAAACTTGAACAACAATATTTAGTGGGTCAAAATGGACTTGAACTTATGTCTCATCATCCGTTAGAAGATATCTGATGAAAATAATTTTGATTATGGGCTTACCTGGTTCAGGAAAAACTACTTTAGCAAATGAATTGGGACCTATGCTGAATGCAAAAAGATTAAATGCAGATGAAGTTAGAAAAGATGCAAATGATTGGGATTTTTCAGAAGAAGGAAGAAAAAGACAGGCAAAAAGGATGGCTGACTTTGCGGTAAAACTTAAAAATGAGGGAAACTTTATAGTAGCTGATTTTATTTGCCCAACTCCTGAAGCAAGAAACTTATTTCCAGCAGATTTTACTATTTGGGTTGATACCATAAAAGAGGGTAGGTTTGATGATACTAATAAAATGTTTGTTAAACCTGACAACTATGACTTTCATGTTACAACTCAAGATGCTAAAAACTGGGCACCAAAAATTTTAAAAGAAATAAAATAAATATTAAAAGGGACATATATGACATATCAATGGGACAATAAAAAACCCACAGCACAGATGCTTGGAAGATGGCAACCATTCCATGATGGTCATTATACTTTATTTAAAGAAATTATAAAAAAAACAGGACAAGTCTGTATTCAAATTAGAGATGTGCAGGGTGTAGATGATAATCCATTTGATTTTGATACAGTAAAAAAAAATATAGAGGAAAGATTAAATCCTGAATTTGAAGGAAGATTTAAAATTATGCTTGTACCAAATATTACAAATATTTGTTATGGAAGAGGTGTTGGTTATAAAATTGAGGAAATAGAATTGTCAAAAGAAATTCAGGAAATTTCAGCTACTAAAATTAGAGCTAAGATGAGAGAAGAAGGTAAGTTAGAATAAAAACTATGAACGATAGACTTAAAACTATTGTTGATCTAAATAAATATCCTATTCAAGATTTAAATTCACCAATTATAAAAAAATTAATTGAAAGATGTAAAAAAGAACTTGATGAAGATAGTTGTTCTACAATTCCAAATTTTATTTTGCCTAAATCTTTAGAGATAATGAACTTAGAATTAGAAAAACAGCTAGATGAAGTTTATATGTCTAAAGAAAAAATTAATGCATATTTGTATGCTAAAGATGATCCAACATTGTCCAAAGATCATCCTAAAAGAAATTTTATGGATAGATACAATGGATATTTAAACTCTGATTGTTTTCAAAAAAATTCAGAAATGAAATATCTTTATGAAACAGAAGAGCTATTAAATTTTGTATCAGCTTGCTTAGGTGTCTCACCTATTTATAGATGGGCGGACCCTTTAGCCTGTCATGCATACAATGTTATGAAACCCAGTGGAACACTTCCATGGCATTTTGACAGTTGTGAATTTACTTTAAGTTTAATGATACAAAAACCTGAAAATGGAGGAATTTTTGAATATTGTCCAAATATTAGAGAGCCAGGGAATGAAAATTTCGATGAAGTTAAAAAAGTCTTAAATGGAGATAGAGCTAGAGTAAAACAACTAGATTTAGAGCCTGGAGATTTACAAATTTTCAAAGGAAGATTTACATTACATAGAGTCACTAAAGTTGAAGGTGAAAAATCAAGATATATGTGTATACCAGCTTATGTTCTAGACCCCTGGAGAGTGAATACACCAGAACACTCGAAAGCTATTTATGGAAAAGTTTTACCAATTCATATAGAAAGAAATCAAGCTAGGTCTGATGGCTTAACTGATTAGATGAAAAGTAATATAAAAATTAAAAAGATTAATAGCGATATTGCATCAATAATTATTGATGAGCCCAAAACTTATAATGCGTTATCATTTAAAAATTTAAATGACTTAATAAAAATTTTTAAGCAACTTGATAAAGATAACAAAATTAAAGTAATAATATTAGAGGGTGCAGGAAAAGGATTTAGTGCTGGACATAATTTAAAAGAAGTAAAAGGTTTGAAAAAAAAAGATAAATATCAAAAATTATTTAATCTTTGCTCTAAATTAATGTTGCAAATAGTAGAAGGAAGAAAACCAGTTATTGCGAAAGTCCATGGAGCTGCTTTTGCAGCTGGATGTCAGTTAGTTGCAAGTTGTGATCTTGCATATAGTTCTAAAGATGCAATGTTTGCAACTCCAGGAGTTAATATTGGTCTATTTTGCAGCACTCCTATGGTTGCTGTAAGTAGAAAAATTAATAGAAAATCAATGATGAAAATGTTGCTGACAGGAGAACCTATTAAAGCAAATTATGCAAAAGATATAGGTCTAATAAATGATTGTTACTCTAAATCTAGATTAAATAAAGAGGTCTTAAAAATTGCCAAAATAATTGCATCCAAGTCTAATTTAACAATAAAAATTGGAAAACAAGCTTTTTATAAACAATTAGAAATGCCCCTTAGAAAAGCTTATGCATTTACCAGTAAAATGATGACAGTAAATATGATGGCGATGGATGCTAAAGAGGGAATATCTGCATTTTTAGAAAAAAGAAAACCTGTTTGGAAAAACAGGTAATGTTTAAAGATAAAAAAAATATTATTATTATAATTTCAATTATTTTTGGACTTTATATCATTTTAGATTTTAGAGACCACAATTTTAAAAAGGCAGTTGATGCTTGCATTGTTGGCAGTAAAAAACTAGAACAACCAATGAGCACGAAAGAAGCTAAAAAATTTTGTGAGGATAAAATTAGAGAAAAAAAATAATTATGAAAGATGAACAAATAAAAGAAATTTTAAAGAATTCAAAAACCATTGCTATGATAGGTATTAGTTCAGAAAAAAAAGGTGAGGATAAAAAAAATTTAAAAAGAAAACCTGCCAATGTAGTTATGAAATATATGCAGGATTTTGGTTATAAAGTTTATCCAATTAATCCATTTGCTGTAGGAGAGGTTATAAACGGTGAAGTAGTTTGTGAAAGTTTAGAAAGTATTAACGATAAAATTGATATTGTAGATGTATTTAGACCTTCTAATGAAACACCAGGTATTGCTAAAGAAGCTGTAAATAAAAAAGGTAAAGTACTTTGGTTGCAGTATGGAATAGAGAATGATGAAGCTGAAAAAATAGCTAGAGATGCAGATATTCAGTACTTGTCAAATAAATGTATAAAACAAGAGTATCAAAGATTATTTTTAAAATCTAACCCTGTTTTTCCAGTTTTAAAAGATAAACTATGAAAAAAATATTTCTTATATATGGTCATTATAATGATCAATCTTTCAATGCAGCTATTAGAGACACATTTATTAAAACTGCTAAAGAAGAAGGACATGACGTTGATACTGTGGATCTTTACAAAGAAAAATTTAATCCAGTTTTTGCTGGAGAGGAACCTGGTGAAGATGTCTTAAATCATCGAAAAAGAATTGAGGCTTGTGACACGATTGTTTTGATTGCACCAATTTGGAATTTTAGAATGCCAGCAATCGTAGAAGGTTGGATTGATAAAGTTTTAGCACCCCCTTGGGCTTTTAGATTTAAACAATTGGTTGGAAATTATGGTTATCCAATAGGAAATTTAAGAAATAAAAAAGCAATTATTTTTTGCACTTATGGATCACCACGATTAGCTATTACTACATTTTTTTTGAATTTGCCTATTAGAAGGTTAAAAAGAGGAGTTTTTCACATGTGTGGCATTTATAATATTAACTATAGAAGATATTTTGCTGTACCATTTGTTTCTGACAAGAAAAGGGAACAATTTTTAGATGATGTTAAAAAAACTGCACTTAGCGTTTAAAATATGTTTAATTTTAATATTAAGCTCTTCATTATCTAAAGCTGAATTAATAAATCCAAATAGCTCAATTAAACCTGCAGAAGTAGTGAAAATTCAATTAACTGGTTTAAAAGATAATAATAAAGAATTTCCGGATAGTGGTATAGAGCAAACATGGTATTTTGCTCATCCTAACAACAAAAAAGTAACTGGACCGCTGGATAATTTTAAGAGAATGATAAAAGGAGACTCCTACCAAATGATGTTAAATCACTTAAGTCATACAATTACTAAGCTTGGTGGTAATGATAATTGGGCTCAGTTTGAAGTGATTATTCTCGATAAAGAAAAAATCTATCATAAATTTAATTGGCAAGTTGAAAAGTATACAGTTGACGGAGATTTAAAAGATTGTTGGCTTACCACAATGGTCTCAAATCCAATCCCTTTAGGTAGCTCAATTTAATTTATCCACATATTTATTTTTGTTTCGTTAATTCTAAAAATTTAGTAGTAATCGCTAAATGAAAACAAAAACTAAAGTTGTAGTAGTTGGTGGCGGAGTAGTAGGAGTAAGTGCTCTGTATCACTTATCAAAAAAAGGTTGGTCAGATGTAGTTTTAGTTGAGAGGAAAGAATTAACTTCAGGATCTACTTGGCACGCAGCTGGACTATTACCTTTATTTAATATGAGTTATTCTGTTGGACAACTTCATAAATATGCCGTCGACCTTTATAAAAAATTAGAAGAAGAAACAGGAAAAAATGTTGGCTTTAGTGTTGTTTCAAATATTCGTTTAGCAAGTAACAAAGATAGAATGGATGAATATCATCAATATGCAGGTGTTGCACAAACTATTGGTGTAGATGTAAAATTTTTAACACCACAACAGGTTAAAGAAATTTGGCCTCTATGTCATACAGATGACTTAGTTGGAGCAATTCAACACCCAGAAGATGGATATATTCAACCAGCAGATCTAACTCAAGCATTAGCAACAGGTGCTAGAAATATGGGAGCTGAAATTTATAGAAACACAACTGTCTTATCTATGAGACAAACAAAAGATGGTTGGGTTGTCGAAACAGATAAAGGTTCAATAGAGTGTGAACATGTTATTTCTTGTTCAGGAAATTTTGCAAGACAAACTGGAGAAATGGTTGGATTAGATATTCCAGTTATACCAGTTGAACATCAATATATAGTAACTGAACCTCATCCTGAAATTCAAAAAAGAAAAAAAGATGGTCTTCCTGAAATGGGTGTATTACGAGATAGTGATAGCAGATGGTATATGAGAGAAGAAGCTGGAGGATTAATATTAGGACCATATGAAGACGGCGCACCAGCTTGTTACGTTGAGGGACCTTCAAAGAATTCTGAATACGAATTATTTCAAGAAGATTTAGATAGACTTGCTCCACATATAGAAGGAGCAATACATCGTGTTCCAGCTTTTGGTGAAGTAGGAGTTAAAAAAGTTTATAATGGTGCAATTTGTTATACTCCTGATGGTAATCCTATAGTTGGTCCAGCATGGGGGCTAAAAAACTTTTGGATAAATGAAGGACATAGTTTTGGTATCACAGCGGCAGGCGGAGCTGGATGGCAATTAGCTGAGTGGATTGTAGATGGTGAACCTACAATTGACATGCTTGGTGTTGAGCCTAGACGTTATGGAAATTATGCAACAAAATCTTATTTAAAAGCAAAAAATGAAGAGGCTTATAGCCATGTATTTATTACTCACTTTCCAGATGAAGAAAGACCAGCTGCAAGACCTTT
>NTJL01000022.1 GCA_002457485.1 Pelagibacterales bacterium MED-G42 | reverse complement strand
TTTTAGTTCCAGAATTAATAAAAGAAATTGGATCACCAGAAAAAATTTTAGCTTATGGTAAAGCAGGAACTGTTGGCTTAAACGGTGAAATTGAACATGCATCAGCATTCATTCATACTTTAAGATTTGGAAATAAATTTAGAGATGCTGTTGGTGGAACTTCTTATCTAAGTTTTACAAATACAAGAGGTCCTGCAGGCTCTAAAATCTCTTTACCAATGATGCATAAAACTGACTCAGGTTTAAGACCTTATTATTTAACTCATGAGTTTACAATTCATGATGCACCATTTGATGATGAAATAGTAATTGCAATTGGAGGTGCTTCAAGTGGTAGAGCACATGCTAGAACTGGAGATCGTTATCAAGATATGAAAGAAATGGGTTTAGATCCAAAATAATTCAATGTCCTATAATTTTGATTCAAATCAAAATCACTATTTTTTTATTAAAAAAAATACTACTCCATTGGTTTTTATTCATGGTGTTGGGCTTGATCATCAAATGTGGCAATCACAAATTAGTAAATTAGATGAATTTTCAATAATTACATATGATTTGTTGGGGCATGGGAAAACACCTTGTGAAAAAGAAAAGTTAACTCTCAATGATTTTTCAAAACAACTTGATAAAATTCTATATAATCTTCAAGTAGATAAAATTAATCTTGTTGGGTTTTCTCTTGGATCTCTAATAGCCTTAGACTTTGCCTCAAATTACCAAGATAAAGTTAATAAACTTATATTAATCGGAACAACTTATAAAAGATCTGAGGCTGAAAGAGCACTAGTTTTAGATAGATATAACCAAGCTAGACTAAATAAACCAATATCAAAACAAGCACTAAAAAGATGGTTTAGTGACAATTATTTAGAGAGTAATCCTTCAACATACGATTTGTTTATGAAAATACTAACTAAAGAACCCAAGGATCATAAAAACTTTCTTAAAGCTTACGAATTATTTGCTAATCACAACGATAATTCATTATTAATCAAAAATATTGCTTCAAAGACTTTAGTTATGACTGGATCTAATGACCCTGGATCTACTCCAAAAATGTCTAAAGAATTAGCTAACGACCTACCTAATTCAATTTTTATTGAAATCAAAAATGGAAAACATCTTTGTAGTATAGAATGTGCAGATGATGTTAATATGAATATCAAAAATTTTATTAATAATTAAATGCCAAAAATTCAAAATTTTAAAATGTATATAAATGGTGAGTGGGTAGAGTCCTCATCAGGTAAAAAAATACAAACTCTTAATCCAGAAAACAATGAGGTGTGGGCAACAGTTCCTGAGGCTAATGAAAAAGATGTAGATAAAGCTGTTCAATCAGCGCAAAATGCTTTCGAAAATAATTGGTCAATACTTCATCCAAGAGATAGAGCAAAATACTTAAAATTAATTGCAGATCAATTAAGAGAAAATGCAGAGCATCTAGGAAAAATAGAAACTATAGATACTGGAAAAATTTATAGAGAAACAAAAACCCAAGCTCATTATATTGCAGAATATTATGATTATTTTGCTGGACTAGCTGACAAAGTTGAGGGGACTGTGGTTCCAATTGATAAACCTGACATGCAAGTTACTACAACAAGAATACCAATTGGCGTTGTAGCAGCAATTATTCCTTGGAACTCTCAAATGTTATTGACTGCTGTCAAGCTTGCTCCCGCACTTGCTATGGGTAATACTGTAGTAATTAAAGCATCAGAACTTGCACCAGTAACACTTTTAGAATTTGCAAAATTAATAGAAAAAACTGGAATACCTAAAGGAGTAATAAATATAATTACTGGATTAGGTGAACCATGTGGTAAGGCTCTTACTTCACATGATCTTGTAGAAAGAATTGCATTTACAGGTGGCCCTGAAACAGCGAAACATATCGTAAAAAATTCTGCTGAAAATTTATCACAAGTAAGTTTAGAACTTGGTGGTAAAAGTCCTGTCGTAGTATTTGATGATGCTGACCAAGAAAATGCTTTAAATGGAATTACTGCAGGAATATTTGGTGCTAGTGGACAAAGTTGTATTGCTGGATCTAGGTTATATATACAATCTAAAATTTATGATGAATTTTTAGACAAATTGATAACTAAAGCAAAAAAAATAAAATTAGGTGGTCCTATGGAAGAAGATACTCAGATGGGACCTTTAAATAGTTTTAAACAATTAGAAAATATAGAAAAAAATATTAAAGCAACTACTGATCAGGGTGGAAAAATTAGATGTGGTGGTGAAAGATCCTCTGTTTCTAATAAAGGTTATTACTTTCCTGCAACTATTATTGAATGCGAAAATCACAACCTCCCTGTAGCGGAAAATGAATTGTTTGGACCAATATTATCAGTTATGAAATTTGATAAAGAAGAAGAGGTTATAAAAAAAATGAATGATAATAAATATGGTTTATCATCTGGAGTTTATACATCTAACTTTGCAAGAGGTATTAGAGTTTCAAAAGCAATAAGAGCTGGAATAGTCTTTATAAATACTTATCGATTAATATCTCCAATGGCGCCTTTTGGTGGAATTAAAGACAGTGGTTATGGAAAAGAAGCAGGTATAGAATCAATTAAAGAATATACAAGAATTAAAACTACCTGGTATAACTCTTCTGATAAACCAATGTCTGATCCTTTTACAATGGGTTAATGATTTGCCTATCAAACATTTACTAATTTTACTTTTTATAATGATTGCACATGGAAGTGCGTTTCCAGTTGCAAAATTAGCACTTAATAACACTGTTCCGCCTATTCTGATGGCATCATTAAGAATGGGGATTGTTTTTATATTATTAATTCCGTTTTGGAAATTTAGAATTCCAGAAAAAAAATACTTTAAATCCCTTCTAGTTTTCTCTGTCTCAATGGGAGTAATGGTTTATGTTTTTATGAATCTTTCTTTATTTCATTCTACAATTATATCTCCTATAATCTTAGGTTCTCAATTAGCTATTCCATTTGGCATTATAACAAGCGCTTTTTTATTAAATGAGAATATTTCAAAAAATAAATGGCTGTTAATTTTTACATCATTCTTTGGAATCTTGATAATTTTCTTTGATCCTAAGCTATCTGATAATTTCTTGGGTTTATTTTATGCAAGTTTAATGGCGCTATTTTTTGGATTAGCCCAAGTTTATTCAAGACAACTTAAAGAGCTTGATACAAGTATTATTAATGTAAGCACTGGTTTATTTGGTTTTGTGATTTTAATAATCGTTTCGTCTGTAATAGAGGGAGAAACGATTAACAGTATCAAACTAATAAATCTAGAGTCATGGATTTTAATTTTCTATCAAGCCATTATTGTATCTTTGTGTGCTCATCTTTTAATGTTTTATCTTTACAAATTTTATACAGTTGGAAAAATTTTTCCTTTTTATTCCCTTTTCCCAATTTTTGGGATCTCTTTAAGTTTTATAATTTTTGGTGAAGTGCCTTCTTTTTTATTTTTGTTAGGAGGAATAATTGTAATCAGTTCTGTAATATTGCTTCATAAAATTGATTAATTTGCTTATTGTAAATATTCTTAAATAAGATTTAATTTCATTAATATAAATTATAGACAACAAAAAAAATATGTTCAGAATTCTTACCTCAGTATTATTATTTATTTCAATTTTTATAACTAATGTTTTTGCAGAGATAAAAGTAGGTATTATTTTAGGATTTACTGGTCCTATTGAGGAGCTTACACCTGCGATGGCTGAGTCTGCTGAACTTGCTTTCAAAGAGGCGTCAGACTCAGGATTATTATTAAATGGTGAAAATATTAAAGGTATAAGAGTAGATTCAACTTGCACAGACGCTAGTGCAGCAAATACTGCTGCTGAAGATGTTATTATTCAAGGTGTCGTTGCTTTAATAGGAGCAGTTTGTCCAAATATAACTAAATCAATATTAATAAATTCTGCAATACCTAATAAAATAACAATCATATCACCAGCAGCAACATCCTCTACATTAACTAATTTGGATGATAAAGGATTTTTCTTTAGAACAACTCATTCTGATACTAGAGGGGGTGAAATATTAGCTGATATAACTAAAGATAGAAAAATTAAGGAAGTTGCAATTACTTATTCTGATACTGATTATGGAAAAAATTTAGCTGAGGTTTATAAAAAGAAAGTTGAGGAACATGGTGTTAAAGTAACAACTATAGTTTCTTATGAAGATGGAAAAAAAGATTATTCGTCTGAGGTTGCAACTCTAGCTTCAGCTGGAGGTGATGCAGTAGCAGTAATTGGATTTCTTGAGCAAGGAGGTAAGGAGATTATAAAAGCTTCTCTAGACTCTGGAGCATTTGATAAATTTATCTTATCAGAGAGAATGATTGGACAATCTTTAATTGAAACTTTTGGCAAACAGATTGAAAAATCTTTTGGCTATATCGCAGGTTCATCTGGAAAAAGAGCAGGTTTTTTTAATAGAGTAGCTAAAAATGGTGGCATTAATATTTCTAACCCGTACACAAGAGAGTCTTATGATGCAGCTGCTTTAGTTGTTTTAGCAATACAAGCAGGTGGTTCAGCAAATAGTCAATCTATTTCAAAGAATATTATAGATGTCGCAAATTCTCCTGGAACTAAAATTTATCCTGGGGAAATTAAAAAAGGTTTAGAATTATTAGCTAGAGGAAAGAAGATTGACTACGAAGGGGCGACCGGAGTAAGTTTTAATAAATTTGGTGAAGCCAAAGGTTCTTTTCTTGAACAGCAGGTTAAAAATGGAAAATTTAAGGCGTATAAACAAAGATAACTTAATATTAAGCTTTACTTCTCTCTAAAACATATACTTATCTGCCATATACATTGCCCAAGCCAAAGCTGCTCCTAGTATTATATATTTCATATGGTTCTTATTTTTTATTTATTCTTTTATAAATACTATTTAAGCTATTAACAATTGATTTATAAATGCCTCTTTTTTTCATCTCTTTAAGTCCTTGTTCATTAAGTCCATTGGGAGTTTGAGACTCTTTTACTAAGTGCCTAAGATCTTTTTTAGAGTTTACAACTGCATCTTCTGACAAAGCTAAAAATAAAGAAGTTATGTATTTTTGTGCATCTTGTCTTTTAATGCCCTTTTTGATGAGCCAATTACTCATTATCTGCAATATTTCATAGTAAGATGCCATCATTCCTGATGTAGACCAAAAATTAATAGAGAGTTTTTCATTTTTAATTTCTATTGTAGATCCAATCTTATCAAAAAAAAATTTAACTTTTTTATTAGGAGGATAAATTGGGACCGGACCCTTCTTTATAGATATTGGTGGGAGTGGTATTGCTCTAACAACTTTAGATTTTACTTTAATCATTCTTTTGAGATCCGAGAGACCAATAGTCGAAATAAAACTTATTATAGTTTGACTAGATTTAAATTTTAGTTTTTTTATAATTTTTTCTCCCACTATTGGTGTGACAGATAAAAATATCCAATTTGATTTATTAATTACGTCTTGATTATCTTTCGCAATACTTACTTTTTTAAATTTTTTTTTTAAATTTTTTGCTATTCTCTTATTTCTTGGAGATACTATTATTTGCTTAAACTTTATTTTAGATCTACATATTCCAAAAATAACTGAAGAAGCTATTTTTCCTGTTCCAATAAATCCTAATTTCATAAATTTATAAATTTCTTATTTAAAGGATGATAGTTTAATTTTGGAAAAATGAACCCCTAATTCTCAAGAGTTCTCTGCTTAAATCTTTATTTTCTTTGAATGGACGTCTGCCATGTAACCAAAAATAATTGTTTGCTACAATAGCTGAGCCAACTGGTAATTTTGTTATGACTTTATTTTTACTTTCTTCTAAACAATCAGATAGTTTTTGCAAAAAATTTCCTTGAGACATATTTTTTGGTTCAGGAAATTGATCAATATATGAAATTTGAGCTTTTCCATTTTCATCTTTTGAAAATACCGGATGCTCAACTTTATAATCTATATTTTTACTTTTTGGTGAAGACCAAACAAAATTTTCTTTACCCACTGGATCGTTAAATAATTCTTCACAATATTCCCAATCATCTAAGTGTAGCATTGCTGTTTCACCACCTTCAACATTTTTTTCTTCAATCTTTGTCATCAAAAGCCAATCGGTTACTTCTTTTACATATGTTCCATCAGTATGAAGATCCATATTGGTATAAGCTTTCCTTAAATATGAGTCACTTTTATCTTCATGTTTTACATGAAATCTTGCATAATATTTTCCTGCCATAGAGTCATGATTGGGGTTACCAATTAAATGAGATATCGCAGTAGACAGCTTGACCAAAAAGATATCATCAATATTATAATTTTTATCTTCCGGACCAATTATAAAACAACCTAATTTTCTATCTCTAATAATTTTATTTAATAAAATGCTAAGTTTATTTTGAGTTAAGTCATCTAAACTTTTAGCAATTGAGAATCTGGTAAATGGTTTATATTCAATTGCTGTCAGATCAAATTTTTTAAAAGGAAAAATTAATTTTTCGATTGTTTCGTTTTTAATCCTAATATCAATTATTCTATGGGATATTTTATTAGGTAAAATTTCAAATCCTGGTATGTCATTCATAATTAAAATAATTTAACCAATTATAACAAGTTTTTAAAGTCTTAAAAATAATTATTAATTAAGCTCATTGCTACTGCTGAAAATACCGTAGGGTAAACAAAGTTTTTTTTTGTAACAAAAAAAATTCCTAAACTCAACATTACAACTAAAATTCTGCTTAAGTAACTTGCATCAGATAATGCCCCAACAGGAAATATTACAGTTCGTGCAATAAGTGCTGCTAATGTTGCGTAAGCCAAACAATTGAACCAATGAAATATTTTTGATGTTTCTTTAATTCTAACCGATGACAAAACTCCCAGGAATCTTGATATATAAGTTGCCAAGGAAGTTACAATTATAGATAATAGAATATTAATTGACATTTTTTTCTCCAATTAAATAAGATATCGATCCTGCAATTAATCCTCCAAGTAAGATTGACCATTCAGGTGAAAAAAAATAAAATAATGGACCTAAAATTCCTCCAAGTATGACTGATAAACTAACTTGAATTGTTTTCATTGCTCCTACCAACATACATGTAAAATAAATTGGATTTAAAATAGCTAAACCCATTAACATATCTTTATTTAGATAATCAGATAAATAAAAACCTAGAATTGTTGCAATAACTGCGACACTCCATGTAGCAGAACCTATACCTATCCAAAAATCAACTCGATCTTTTTTTTCAATCGTTTCATAGTTACTTTTCATGATTAACCAAGCTGAAACAGCAATGAAATGACAAGATAAATAAAATTTCCATTTTGGTTGACTTTCATCCATCATCAAAGGAAATAAAGAAACTGCCATTGGATAAAGTCTTGCATTAACAAACCAGACTGCAATAAAAATGCTTAATAACGAAGCTCCTACTAAAATTGACTCAGCCATGACTAGTGAGCCTGGCAAAGCATAAATTAACATTGTAGAAAAAATGCTTTCCTGAATATTAAAACCAATATTTTTTAGAAGTGCACCAATAGCAATGAAACAGCATCCTAGTGCTATAGCAGGACTATCAGGTTTTAAAATTGATTTAAATCCTCTAAAAAATAATTCTTTTTTGATCATTAGCCGCCTAAAAATAAGCGACCTACATCAGGATTTTGAAGTAGATCATCTCCTTTTCCAGCAATGGCAGTTTCTCCAGATACTAAGACATATCCAATATCTGCAAATTCTAGTCCTTTTTTAGCATTTTGTTCAACAAGAATAATCGTCTTTTTTTCATTCTGTTGAAGGTCTCTTAATATTTCAAAAACCATTTCAATATATCTTGGCTCTAGTCCAATCGATGGTTCATCAACTAATAGAACAGATGGTTTCATTACAAGGGCTCTAGAAATTTCTAATAATCTCCTTTCACCTCCAGATAATACTTTTGCTGGCTGGTTTCTTCTATTTCTTAACCTTTCATATTTTTCAAATATTCTCTCTGCCTCTTGATAAGACTCGTCTGTATTTTCTTTAATATAACCACCCATTAATAAGTTTTCTTCAACTGTCATATCAGGGAACACCGAATTATCTTGAAGTATGTAAGCGATACCCACAGATTTTAATTTTTCAGCTGGTGTGAGATTTGTAATTTCTTTTCCATCTAATTCAATCTGTCCAGAAAAAATATTTGTAAATCCATATATTGAATGAAGAATTGTTGATTTACCTGCACCATTTGGTCCAATCAAACATAATGACTGAGCTTTTTTAACAAATAAATCAAAATTATGCAGTATTTCCATTTTACCATAACCAGCATTTAAATTTTTGATTGTTAAATGAATTTCATTTGGAGATAAATTTTTTAGCTCTTTTGCTGTTGGAGCTTTTCCTAAAACTTCGTATTGATTTGCCATTATTGAGCTCCTAAATACGCATCTATTACACGTTTGTCGTTTTTTATTTCATCCGGTGAGCCATTGGCTAGCATCTTTCCATGAGCTAAACAGAAAATATTTTCAGCAAGCTGCATGATTACTCGCATATTGTGTTCAATTACCAAAAGAGTAATTCCAAAGTCATCATTGACTTTAATCAGCCTATCTATAATTCCATTAATTAATGTTGGGTTAATCCCAGCTGTTGGTTCATCTAATAGTAGCATTTCTGGCTCATTCATTAATGCCATAGCCAGCTCTAATAATTTTTGCTGTCCAAAAGATAAATCACCTGCTCGTAAATTTCTTTTTTGATATAAACCAACAAAATTTAATAAATTTTCAGCCTTTTCTGTAAGTTCTTTAGGAATTGTTGAAAAGATCTTCATTAAACTCTCATCACTACCTTTATGACTGATTAACATGTTTTCTACACAATTTAATTTTCCATAAATTCGAGTTTGTTGAAAGGTTCTTAGCAATCCAAGTTTTGCAATAACCGGGACTGGTAGATCCGAAACCTCCTTATCATTAAACTTAATTGAACCATTATCAATTGGATAAGTTCCAACAATTGAATTAAACAGTGTTGTTTTGCCCGATCCGTTGGGACCAATTAATCCAACTATTTTTCCTTTTTCAACAGTCATTGAAATATCCACATTAGCTTTAACACCACCGAATGATTTGCTTACGTTGCTAACTTCTAAAATACTCATTTAAGCTCCACTTGTGCTTTACGATCTTTTTCATCCACAACTTCACCAAATCTTTCAGGATATTTTTCTCTTAGCCATCCCATTATTCCCTCTGGGAAGTAAATAACGATGACAACAATTAAAACTCCAAGAGCTACATATTGCCAACCTAGGAAGAATGTCCAAAAGCCCTCTTTAAAAATATGAAAAACTGTTGCACCAATTATTGGTCCCCAAAGAGTTCCTTTTCCACCTAAGATTGCCATTAAAACCATAAAAACTCCCATCTCTCTTCCGTCAAAAGCAACATCGGTTGAATCAATATATCCAACTAAACCACCCATAATTCCTCCTGCAAGACCACAAAAGAAAGCTGATATCATCCAACCAACTATTTTATATTTCATTGTTTCAATTCCCATAGCCTCAGCCTTATCTTCGTTATCCCTAATCGCATTTAATATTAATTTGAATCTAGTTGAGTAGATTCCTCTTACAGCTACGAAAGTGAGTATCAAAACAACAAAACTTAAAAAGTAAAAAAATTCTCCTCTAGATTCTAAGCTTCCGACATCAGGAAATGGTGGAGTTGTGAAACCTTGACCAGCACCTATAATTTCAATTCCCCCCGAAATTTCACCTGCTGCTACTCCTAAGCCTAATGTACAAATTGCAAAGTAATGTCCTCTAAGCCCTAAAATAGAATATCCGATTAAGCCTGCTACGATCGTTGGCACCACTGCTGCAACAACCAATCCAACAGCCATTCCCTGAAAAAATTGTGCAGGAGTGTGTACAAATGTTTTTTCACCACCACTCTCTGTCCATTCAGCTAACGGAAAAAACATTCCAACTTGAACTGAGGCACATAAATACATTCCAAGACCATAAAATAGTATATTTCCAAATGAATTATATCCCATTTCACCACCTTGAATATTCCAAGTTGTAGCAAGAACAATTAATACACAGAGAATCGATAACTGTACTTTAAAAGCTGGAAACAAAAATGGAGCAGCTATACCAAATATTAAAATTCCAATATATAAAATTAAATTATTTTTACTGATACTCATTTTAGATACTCTCTTTTCCTAGAAAGTTTAAATCTTCTATAAACAAGTATTAAAACTAAAAGTAAAAATACTGATCCTATTCTAAATTCTGTACCTAATATGTAGTCTGCAAATTCCTCAAATACACCCAATCCCATTCCTGACATTGCAACACCAGGTAAATTTCCTAATCCTGCAACAATAACAATCATGAAAGATCTAATTGTGTATGGAAGTCCCATATAAGGGTGAATTGTAAAAGTAATGGATATTAATGCACCAGCAACACCACAAAGAGCTGCATTAATACCAAAAGTAGCTGCATAAACTTTTTCTGTATCTACACCTAAAATCTTTGCTGCTCTTGCATTTTGTGCTGTAGCTCTAATTGCACGACCAAGTCTAGATTTTTTCATGTAAATTACTAAACAAATTGCAAATAAAATACTTATAAAAGCTGAAAATATTTTTGAGTTTGGTAACACAACATTACTGTTAAATAACATGGTTGTTCCATAATCTGAATTTGCAAGGACAACATCAGCTCCAAATGCAAAATTCATTAATTGCATAAACAGAATACTTATTCCAAATGTAGCTAAGATAGATATAAACAGATCTCTATCTACAACTTTATTAATTACAAGTTTGTAAATTGCTATACCTACAAAATACATTATTATTGGTGATACAATAACTCCCCATGCTGGATGTATTCCATAAAGGTACATAAAATATGCAATGTATCCTCCTAAAATAACAAGATCTCCTTGAGCAATATTAATTATGTTCATTACTCCCCATTGAAGTGCCATCCCGTAAGCAATCAATGCAAATAATATTCCAAGTAGAATTCCATCCAAACATGCTTGAACAGAAATCATTGGATATTGGAAGACCATGAAATCCATAATGAATCCTTTAAAAAAAATACCCCCTATATATTATATATTAGGGGGTATTTATAGATTTGTTTTATCTTTTAGACCAAGAAGGAATTGGATGTATCAACTTAGCTGATGCCCATTTAGTTGGAGCAACAACTTTGTTTTCACATTTTCCTCCATCATCACACATTACTTGGAAAAGTACCATTGGCTTGTCAACATTTTGACCACCAGGTGCAAATTTAATATTTCCATAGAATGTTTGCATATTAGTAGCTGCAAGAGCATCTCTGACTTTCTTTTGATCAAAAGAATTTGCTCTCTCAAATGCATCTTTAAATACCAATAAAGCAGCTGATGATTCTGCTGCTTGATATGGAGGCGCATAACCAAACTCTTTTGTAAAGTCTGCGTCATAAGTCATACCATCTTTAAAGAAGTCATCCTTGTAAGTTAGTGTTTTGTGCCACTGAGAAGCACATAAAGCATATTGTGAGTTTTTACCATGTTGTTTTGATAATTTAGCTGCATCACAGTGAGTCATTGCTAACATTGGAACATCTACTTTCATCTCAGAAATTTGTCTGATAGCAGTTAATGCACCTTTTGTATGACCTGAAACTACTAAAACATCAGGTTTCATTTGTTTCACTTTTACTAAAGTAGCAGCCATATCGTTTAGCTCTTTTGGTAATTTATCATCTATTACTTTTTTTGAACCAGTTCTCTTAATTGCATCTAAAACTCCAAGTCTTACGTCTTGAGAAAATGCATCCTGTTCAAATGCCATCGCAACAGTAACCCCTTTTCCATTATTCTTTTCAACTGCTAAATCTATAGCAACATCAAGATATAAGTTAGCTGGAGCTAAAACTGCAAATAGATATTTGTAACCTTTTGTAAACAAAGATCTAGAAGCACCATTTGCCTCAACCATTGGTACACCGTATTTTTCTGTTACTGGAGCTATTGCTTTCGTAAGTCCAGAACTAT
>NTJL01000021.1 GCA_002457485.1 Pelagibacterales bacterium MED-G42 | reverse complement strand
CTCTGTTGAAGAAGCGTTATTACTTGGTGAAAGACTTTATGTGATGGCACCAAGACCAGGAAGAATACATAAAGAATACAATCTACCTTTTGCAGAAATGGGACTTAAAGAAGATTTAAGAGAGATTAAGAAGAACAAAGAATTTTCATCAAAAAGAGAGGAAATTTTGTCCATGATTTGGAATATGGAAGAAGAAATAATGGGTAAAGAAAATTAATGTTAGTTCAAATAGTAACCTTATTAATATTTGTAGCAATTATCGGAAGTATTCTTTACGGTCGAAGATTAATAAGAACTGAAAAAGTAGACGCTGTATTCGGAAATCCTGAAAGAGCAAAAGGTGGTACTCACTGGATTATTGTTGGAAGTGCTGCAATACTGTTAGTTTGGCTTTATTATTCCTGGGATATAGCAAAAGGGTTTTATCCAAAATCAGCAAATGAATTATGTCAAGTTGCTAAAGTTAACGATTCATTAATGGGATTAAAATATCAATTCCCTATAGAAGAAAGGGAATTTAAAAGTACTTCTATAATAAAAATTGAAAATAAGAATCTTCAAAAAGTTACTAAAGAAATTCAAAATTCTATAGACCTAAACAACCAGCAAAAAACTATTTTGGTTAGCTTCATAAATAAAACTAATCAATTAATACCTTTATTAACCAATGAAGATTTAATTGAAAGAGATACCAAAACTAAAATTAACGAAATGACAGAAGAGATAAAACTTTTAAGCTCAAACTTTAAACAAAAAGATTACCCTTTTGAAACTCAAGAACAAAAAAATGAAAGACAAAAAGCTACATCTGAACAAGGAGGATGGGGAATTATAAAGGTTCAATCAGGAACAGGAACTATAGAAAATACAATAGAGGTTCCGGTAGTTCCTGAAACTGATAAAGGTTTAAAATTTCATACAGCTGCAGAAGAGCTTAAAATTATTAGTGACAAATTTTTTAAACTTAGAAACCATAATCCCCAATTCAAAAATTCAATAAAACAGTTAAAGGATGAAATTAAAACCTACAGAAAAGGTTTAAATGATAACGAGGAAATCGCATCAGACTATGCAAAAAATATTGTTAAAATTGCAAGGCGTATTGAATTTGCAAGTATCTATCCTCCTAATGCTCTTGATGAAATGCAGAGAGCAATCATTGAATTTGATAATATACAAAAATCTGAACAAGGAAGCTTGAGATTAATCGACATACTTTTATTTCCAGCAGGTACAATAGTTGCAAGTGGACCAAATTGTTCAGAGCAAGGTTCAGGAAGATGGTTACCAAAACCCTCTGATACTTTCAATAAATTCATTTTGATGTCTAAGCCAAGTGTTGGTTATAAAAATATTCCTCTGCTTTGGATAGAAATGATTGATGTCTCATCAATTGTTGGTTTTATTTTGCCTGATTGGTTAGCTGATATTTTACCAGGTGATTACCCTGTTCATACAAAAGATGGTGTAGTTGAAGAAAACTTTAAGGGTAACGTTTTAAAAGTTGTTACAGGTGATTTTAAATTATTCAAAATTCCAGTACCATACGGGCATATCTGGGACTCATTTTTAAGGGTATTTTTAGGTTTAGTTTTTGGAATTATAATTGGAGTACCTTTGGGTCTATTTATGGGGCTAAATAGATTTGCAAAAGGATTTTTTGATCCATTAATAGAATTATATAGACCAGTTCCACCTTTAGCTTGGGCTCCCCTTATTATCTCTGTTTTAGGAATCGATAATACCGGTAAAGTATTTCTATTATTTATGGTCTCCTTATCTATTATGATTATTTCTGCTAGAGCTGGAGCTTCAGGAACTCAACTTTCAAAAATTCATGCAGCTCACTCTTTAGGAGCTTCGAAAAGACAAATTTTAAGATATGTAATTTTTCCAAATTCACTTCCAGAAATTTTAACTGGAATAAGAGTGGCAGTTGGAATGTGTTGGGGAACATTGGTTGCTGCAGAGTTTTTAGCTGGAACTACTGGTATTGGTTTTGTAGAAAATGTAGCTAAAAAATATTTTCAATACGAAGTTATTTGGATTACTATTTTTATTATGGGAATGCTTGGATTATTGTTTGATATTACATTAAGAAAAATTATTGATAAAACTATCCCATGGCGTGGTAAAGGTTAAATTGAAAACTCCAATTTTAAAAAAACAAGTAATAAGAATATTTAAAAAATTTGGGTTAAGTAAAGATCATGCAACAATCTCAGCAAATGCATTAATTAATGCAGAGTTAGTTGGTGCTTATGGGCACGGATTATCAAGACTTAAGATGTATTGTGACAGGATTTCAAAAAAAGTAATTAATCCAAAACCAAAAATTAAAATAAAAAAAATTTCTCAGTCTGTTTCACACATAGATGCAAAAAATAGTATTGGTTTTGTTGCAGCAGATCTTGGGATTAAAACAGCAATTAAGCATGCTCAAAAAACTGGTATTGGAATGGTTGGTATAAAAAATAGTGGTCATTATGGACTATCAGGTTATTATGCAGAACAGGCTATTAAAAAAAATTTAATAACTATGATTTATACAAACGCTCCTCCAGCAGTTGCACCCCATGGTGCTTTAAAATCTTTATTTGGAACTAATCCTGTTTGTTTTGGAACCCCTACTGGTTCTAAAATTCCTTTTATTTTAGATACATCAATCTCAGTAATGAACAGAGGTAAAATTAGAGTTGCAGCAAGGAATAATCAAAAAATCCCTGAAGGTGTGGCTTTAGATAAATTTGGAAAGCCTACCATTGATGCAAAAAAAGCATTAGAGGGTGTACAGCTACCTATTGCTAGTTTCAGAGGTTCTGGTCTTGCATGGATGGTTGATATATTAAGTGGTGTTTTAACTGGAGGAAATCATGCTGGCCGTGTTAAAGATCCATTTGATGATTTTTCAGGTCCTCAAAATATTGGTCATTTATTTATAACTTTTAAAGCCAACTTATTTCAAAAAAATTATAATAAAAGAATTAAAGATAATATTAGAATAATAAAAAAACTGCCAAAAGTTAAAGGTGTTAAAGAAATAATGTATCCAGGACAAAATAAATTTAATCGATACAAACAAAACCTTAAAAAAAATATAATAATTTCCAAAACTACACTGAGTGATATAAAAATATTAGAAAATATTTAAGTAATTAAAAAACAAAATAGCACAACTGATAAAATTATTACAGAGACTATGATAATACTTTTGTTTTTATCTTTCTTATTTTCATCGTATAATCTCTGATTAAGAGCATTAATGCATGTTCTTTTATTTTTAGACATCTCTTCTTGCTTTAGAACATCCAAATCATGATTGGAGGTCTTAATATCATCAGATGTTCTTTTTAAGCTTTCGGTGCTCATATATAGATTAGTAAATCATTACTATTATTGATTTTCTATATTCATAATGTCCAAAATGGGTTTAATATAAATAAACTTTAAATAGTTAATTGTTTATATTGCTCAATTTGGGTTGATAAAATTTTTTTTATAGTTCAAATTCTATAAAATAAATATGACTGTAATACCCAGTATATCCTCTCAAATTGATGAAAGAAAAATTTTTGATATTATTAATAAGAATTTTAATAAATTATCACCTGCTTATTTCAATCTAATCAGTAATTGGCTTATAAGAGCTTATAATGTTTTTGGTGATATCGATAAATATTTAATTGTAGTCTATCTCATTAACAAAGATTTTATTTTTTTTAAAAGAAATGGAATAATTGTTAATTTTGATACTTTTTTTGAGGGAAAAACTCTGGAAATTCCTAAAATTAATATAAGTGATATCTCTAAAGATCTTCAGTTGCCTAAAGAAAGTGTAAGACGAAAAATTCAAGAACTCGAAGAAAAGGGTGTGATTAAAAAGTTAAAAAAAAAAATTGTTGTCGACAGAACAATTATATCAAAATACTTTCCACCATCTAATAGAATGAAAACAATAAATGAAGTAGCAAATTTATTCTATGAGTTTAATAAATTATTAAAAGAAGAAAATGAAATTCTTGAGATTTTTAAACTTACTGAGATTGTTGACTCACTTAAAGAAAATTATACTTTTTGTTGGCTTGAATTTAACAAATTTTTATTTGTTTTTACTAATAACTGGAGAAAAGAGGTAAAAGATCTAGAAACTTACAGTATTGGATTGGTAGTGATGATTAACGCAGCAATGGATAAAAATTTTAGAGAAAAAAATATTAATATGAAATCGTGGCAAAAAAAAATACAAGGTACAGATGAAAGAGGTGTTAACGCAATGTCACTTTCTGATATTACAGGGATACCAAGACCTACTGTTGTTAGAAAATTAAAATATTTAGTAAAGAATAATTTTATAGTTATTAATGACAAAAAACTTGTATCTATTAATATGAAAGGTCCAGCATTAAAAAAGGGCCAAAAATTACACGATGAAAATATACATAGCTTAAGTAATTATATTTATATTGTTTTTAATCAAATTAAGATAATTAATAGTGGAAAAGATAATTCTAATGAAGTTTTTATACCAAGTTATTTAAGAGGTTTTAATTAGATTTTCTTAAAATATAAATAAAAATAAAACCAGTTATATACATCAATAGTGCATAAGCTCCTGTTGGAATTACATAAGCAATATCATCAAAAATAAACGTTGCAACGAATACCGCTAGTGTTCCATTTTGTAAACCACACTCAAGAGCTATACATTTTTGTTGTGCTGCTCCATAAACAAACTTTTTAGCAATAAAATATGCTATGCTCATCATAACTACATTGAGAATTAATACTGCCAAGCCTGCTTCTGATAGATAAATTAAAATATTTTCTTTTTCTTCAATCCATATTGCTGCAAAAATAATTACAAACAACCAACCTGTTATTTTATTGATAATATTAATTTTTGATAAGATAAAGTTTTCTAGAAAACCTCTAATTATCATCCCAATAATCACTGGCAAAGTTACCACTAAAGCCATTTTTAAGGATATGTTAATCATCGAAATTTCTTTTGATATTGTTGCTCCTAGAAGATCTGCAGATGTAATCACAACAAATGGAACAGAAATTATACTAATTAAACTTGTAATAGCAGTTAGAGAAATTGATAATGCGACATCTCCATTTGCAAATTTTGTTAAAACATTTGAAGTAACACCACCTGGTGCAGATGCAATTATCATCAAACCTACCGATATTGGCAATGAAAGATCTAAAATAATTGCAATACAAAAAGCAATAATTGGTAAAATAATTAACTGTGAAAATATACCTACTAAAAAATCTTTTGGTGTAACTAGTATTCTAGTAAAATCTTTTGTTGATAAACCCAATCCTAAACCAAGCATAATTAATGCAAGTACTATAGGTGCTATTTTTGTAACAATTTCCATAATTGGATTCTCTTAACTTCTTATACTATATGCTTATTACCTTAAAGATAGTTCTTGTAGGTACTCTTTATTGGTTCCATGCTCCAATCCTTAAATATCCGGCATTGCAGCCCAGGAGTACTCTTTAACTTTTATTTAAATATAGAAATTTCTTGTTCAGAATAATTAATGCTGAATTCACTTATAATTTTGCTCAATTTAATATTCATTAATATAAATCAACTATATACATTTTATAAATTATTTATAACTATACTTTATGCTTTCAAATAAAGAAATTATCTGTCCAAATAATTTATTAGATCGAGCTCATCAAAAGAAAGGTGTTAAAGCTGGTATAGTTAACGCGGGCAAGCCCTTACCAATGCTATCAGTTCAGGATGCTGTTAATGAAAATTTGATTGATCCAATTTTTATTGGAGATAAAAAAGAAATTTTAAATTGTGCAAAAAATCTTAATTGGGACATCTCTGCTTACGAATTAATTGATGAACCAGTAGAAAATAATACAGCAGCAATTGCAGCAAAATTAGCTAGTGAAAATAAAATCAAAATAATAGTTAAAGGACATATTCATACTGATGTTTTAATGAAAGAAGTTCTAAAACGAGAATACAATTTACTTGGTAAAACAAGATTAAGTCATATTTGGCATATGACAATAAATAAGGATGATAAACCATTAATTATTACAGATGGTGCTTTAAATGTTTTACCAAATATAAAAACTAAAATGCATATTATTAAAAATGTAATTAACTTTTCAAACAGAATAGGAATAGAAAGACCCAAAATAGCAATTTTATCTGCTACTGAAGAAGTTTTGGAGAGCGTTCCAAGTTCATTGGATGCTGCTGAATTAACATCGCTAGCAAAAGAAGAAAATTTACAAGCTGATGTTTTTGGTCCATTAGCATTTGATAATAGTATTTCTAAGAAATCAGCTGGAATAAAAGGAATTAAAAATGATGTAGCTGGTCTTGCAGATGTTTTGCTAGTTCCAAATGTTGAAACTGGAAATGGGCTAGTAAAAATGTTGATTTATTTCTGTGGAGCATGTGCTGCTGGAGTTGTCTTGGGTGGAAAAGTACCAGTTGTGATTACTAGTCGCTCAGATGAAGCTCAAGCAAGATTAGCTTCTATAGCTGCTGCAGTTGTGGCTTTAGATTAATTTGTAATTGAATTATAATAATTAATAAAATAAACAATGGTCAAAAATAAAGAGGTAGAATGACTATAAAATATTTAAAAAAATCACCTAAAACATCATCTACAGATGACAATAAAACTATTGAAATAGTTAAAGATCTATTAAAAAATATTGAAGAAAACAAAGAACAAGCTTGTATAGATCTCACAAAAAAATTTGATAAATACGATGGAGAAATTATAGTTTCAAAAGAAAAAATTGACGAAATCAAAAAAAATTTAGATCAAAAAACCAAAGACGATATTCAGTTTTCATACGATAGAGTTAGAAAATTTGCTGAAGCACAATTAAAAAACTATGGTCAAGATTTTGAAGTAGAGTTATCTCCAGGACTTTTTGCTGGTCAAAAACTAATTCCTGTCAATACAGCAGGTTGTTATATCCCTGGAGGAAGATATGCTCATATAGCTTCAGCTGTAATGAGTGTTACAACTGCAAAAGTAGCTGGTGTTAAAAATGTAATTGCTTGTAGTCCTCCTAAAGAAGGCGTGGGTGCACATCCAACAATTATTTATACTGCTGATCTTTGTGGTGCAGATGTAATATTAAATTTAGGGGGAGTGCCTGGTATTGCTGCTATGACAAATGGATTATTTAATAATCCACCAGCAGATATTTTAGTTGGTCCAGGTAATCAATATGTTGCAGAAGCTAAAAGAATTTTATTTGGTAAAGTTGGAATTGATTTATTTGCAGGTCCTACTGAAATTGCAGTAATTGCAGATGATAAGGCAGATTCAGAAATGGTTGCTGTTGATTTAGTTGGTCAAGCTGAACATGGATACAACTCTCCTGCTTGGCTTTATACCACAAGTAAAAGAGTTGCGGATGAAGTTTTAAAAAGAGTGCCAGAATTGATATCGAAATTACCTGAGGTTCCAAGAAAAAGTGCTGAAGCTGCGTGGAGAGATTATGGGGAAGTTATTCTTTGTGATACTGATGAAGAAATGGCTACTATAAGTGATGAATATGCACCAGAACATTTAGAAGTTCAAACAGAAAATTTAGAATGGTTTCACAAAAGATTAAAGAACTATGGATCTCTATTTATTGGCGAGGAAACCACTGTAGCATATGGCGATAAATGTTCTGGAACAAATCATATATTGCCTACAAAAGGAGCCGGTAGATATACAGGAGGACTGTTTGTTGGTAAATTTATAAAAACTTTAAGCTTCCAAAGAATGACTAAAGAATCTACTAAAACAGTTGGTGCTGCATGTGCAAGAATTTCAAGATATGAGGGTATGGAAGCTCACGCAAGAACTGGTGATGCTAGGTTAAGAAAATATGGATTTTCTAATTAAGAATATCGAAAAATATATACAAAATTAAAAAACCCATAAAAATAATTATAAAAATATTAATTATTTTCCAGATTTTTTTACTTTGAGCAAACTTAGATAGAAACTTTGATAGATATCCTATTAGAAAAAAAAAAATTAGAGATGCTATTGAAGCACCAATTCCAAAAAATATTTTGTCCTTTACTAAAAAATTTTTAGAAAAATTTCCAAGAAAAAAAACAGTGTCAGAATAAACATGTGGATTTAGATAAGTAAATCCAAGTGTTCTTAAAAAAATATTTAATTTTGAAATATCTTTAATTTCTTTTTGAAAATTTATTTCAGTATTATAAAAATTTATTTTTTTATAAATAAAATAAATTAAAAAAGTTATTAAAAGAATATTTAAAATTAATTCAATATTTTGATTAAAATATTGATTGAAATAATGGAACAAAAAAATACCAACAAAAATGAGTATTAAATCAGATGTTGAACAAACCAAACATACTAAAAAAATATGTTGTTTTTTTAAACCCTGTTCGATTACAAATATATTTTGGGCTCCAATCGCTAAAATTAAACTAAGACCAGTAAAAAAACCTAAAAATAGATAACTCATATTTTATTATTTTAAAGAGTTATTATTTCTACTTTAATTCTATAGTTTTAGCTTCTTTTTTATCAGCAGTTTGCTTTTTACTTAAATTTTTTTCATTTAAAATATCAGCAAAACTATGATTAACATCTCTGTGACTAGCTTCATCATCTCTTACAACTCTAACAACATCCTTTAAAGTAGAATGAAGTGGTAGATTCCAATAGTCAATTGCTATTTTAGGAGCAGGTTGATCCTTGATTCTTCCTGACTCTAATTCTTTTAAGTAATCTGAATAACTAAATACCGCTTCTTCTTCAAAGTACCCAACAATTCGATGTGCTGTTCTTTGAGATATTAAATAGATTATTGAATACATTACTGTGAATACAAATTGAGCAGCTATAATTACAAATCTTTCAATAGATGTTGGTTTGGCTACTTCAATAAAAGTCATTAAATGCATTCTTTCATTTTCAGCTTCATCTAGAAGGATCTTTATCCATCCTTTATCATCTTCCATTTTTCTTAAGGATTTTAAATGTGTCAACATTCCTGCAACCATCCCTGGGACTGCTGCTACTGTTTCTAAAACAACAGCTCTATGTCCATATTTCTTTTTAAAAAAAGTATCAGCTACAAACCTTAAAAATTTAGTAAAAGCTAGGGCTACTTGATCGCTTTTATTTTTAGGTTTAAAATGTCTATTTAAATTGTCCATCTCTTATATAATTGGTTATTATGTCTAATAATTCTATGTGATATTGTGACCTTAATTATTGCTATAAAATAGGGTTTATTAGACTCTTTTTTTTCCTTGAACAACTCTATCTAAAATTAATGCTACAAATAATATAGCAACGCCTGCCAAAATACCTTGGCCAACATTTGCATATTGTAGTGCTTCAAGCACATCTTGACCTAAACCTTTTGCACCAATAAGTGATGCAACTACAACCATAGCTAAACTTAACATTACTGTTTGATTTACACCTGCTAGTATAGAAGGCGTTGCTAATGGCAAATCTACTTTTCTAAGTAAATACCATTTGCTTGCACCATAAGCTATTGCCGCTTCTCTAATTGTTTCTGGTACTCCTCTTAATCCAAGTACAGTCAATCGTACTACAGGTGTGCCACCAAAAATCATTGTAATTATTACCGCTGCAACCTTTCCTGTTCCAAAAAAAGCAATAACTGGTATCATAAATACAAATGCAGGCATTGTTTGCATAAAATCCATAATCGGTCTTATCATTGAATAGAATCTTTGACGTCTTGCACAAAAAATTCCAAGAGGGATACCAATAGCTATACTTAATATCGCGGCTGTACCAAGTAAAGCTAAAGTAGTCATTGCTTTTACCCAAAAGCCTAAAAATCCCATGTAACATAAAAAACCAGCAGAATATATTGCAGCTCTAGGTCCAGCTGATAACCCTGTTAACGTTACTATTGCTGTAATAATTACTATCCAAGGAGTTTTAACAAATAATAATTCTAAAAAGTCTAAAACTGATCTTATACCAATTGTAATAGCCGTAAATAATGCATCTCCTTTTATGACTGCATAATTAAAAATTTTTTCTACCCATGCTATAGATGATAATCTGATATCTGGATGTGTTGGAAACTCATTCATAATTATAATTAAACCAGGAAAACTATAATGAACTACTGAAAAAAACATTATGACTGATGTAAAAGTAGTGCTTAAAATATAATTCTTAGTTCGCATACCTGGACTTATTGTTTTATCAGATAACCATTCTGAATATCTTTTTTCTAATTTAGAATTAGCAATAACTCCCTGAACTATCTTAATTAAAATTAATAAAGTTATACCAAAAATGGTAATCCAAATAGCAGAAGCTTCTATTCTACCAACTTCATCAATATAACCTTGCATGGCATCTTCTAATGATTTTATATTTCTTTTGTAAACATCAACTTTGTCTGGATTATTGATAATTGCTGCTTCTAATTGTTTATTTCTAAAAGCAATAGTGGATTGTACCTGCTCAATTTTTTGAATCGCCTCAGCTGTAATATTACCAAATAAACCTCTTACAATTTGTACTACTGAAAAAGTTTCAATAATTAAAAAAGTGAGCGCCCAATTCCAAATATTCCTCATTCCAAACCAAATAGGTCCAAGAATTGCAGCATATAGGTTAAAAGAAAAAGAGAATGTTGGTTTACTTCCAATTTGTTTAAACTTCACGATATAATATTCAGGATTAGTCTTTACAAAATCAGTTATCAATTCTGATCTTGATGGATTGTTAATTTGTTTACTCTCCATCACCACCTTCAATGACAGCTTTTAAAAGATCTGATTGTGAAATAACACCAATGATTTGATTTTTACTGTTATTTACGATAATTGGCTTATCCTTTGATGCTGAAGTTTCAATAAGTTTACTTAATAAGTCATGCTCATTAACTATTTCTAGATCATTAGATAATTTACCATTTTTATTCTCATAACTTTCTTTCGATTGCATAATTGATTTTGCTTCTACAACTTTTAATCTTGAAATTCCCTTTACAAAATCAGCAACATAGTTATCAGCTGGATTGACAACAATTTCTTCAGGAGTTCCAACTTGTATTACTTTACCATCCCGCATTATTGCAATTCGATGACCTACTCTTACTGCTTCATCTAAGTCATGAGTAATAAATACTGTAGTTTTTTTCATTTGCTTTGAAAGCTTAATAAATTCTGATTGTAATTGTCTTCTAATTAAAGGATCTAATGCGCTAAAAGGTTCGTCCATTAATAAAAAATCAGGATCTGCCGCTAATGCTCTTGCAAGACCAACTCTTTGCTGCATTCCTCCAGATAACTCATGAGCAAATTTATTACCCCAACCCTGAAGTTCTACTATATCTAAAATTTTATTAGCAACATCAAGCCTATCATTTTTACTAACTCCCCTAATTTCTAAAGGCATAGCAATATTATCTAAAACAGATCTATGAGGCATTAGAGCAAAATTTTGAAAGACCATGCCTATTTTTTTGTTTCTTAATTCTTGTAAACTTTCTCTATCAAGAGACATCACATCTTGATTATTAATTAAAATTTTTCCTGAAGTTGGTTCTAGCAATCTATTTATATGTCTGACTAATGTAGATTTTCCGCTTCCAGATAAACCCATTACACAAAAAATTTCTCCTTGCTTTACATCAAAAGAAACATCAGATACACCAATTACAGAATTATATTTTTCTAAAGCTTCAGTTTTTGAAATGTTTTGATTTTGAATTGCATTTAATGCTTCACTTGAGGTGTTACCAAACACCTTCCAGACATTTTCAATTTTAATAGCTGATCCAGATGAGTTCATTAAGTTCTCTTTTATTAAAGGAAGATATACTCGGCAATATAATATTGCCGAGTATATGTAATTTATTTTAGTTTAAAGACCTAACCAACCATCAACTGTTGATTTATTAGCTTCCATCCAAGCTCTTGCAACATCAGCTGGTTGTTTTTTTTCAACTGAAATAGCATATGCCATAGCTGAAACATCGTCCGCTGTTAATTGAAAATTCTTAAAAAATTCAACAATAGCTGGAGATTTACTTTCTAAAGAAGTTCCCCAACCAATTTGAATTTGCTTAAGCGCATCTTTCGAAGCAACATAAGATTTTTTGTACCAATCTGCATCTTCTTTAGGTTGAACCATTTTGTATTTAGCTGGATCAAATTTTGGTTCTTCCAACATAACTACATCTGCCATTCCCCAAATTGCATGTGGTTTGTAACAATAGAATGCATATCCTTCACCTTTTTTAATTGAGTCAAGAACTCTTGCATTTTTAACTGCTTCAGCTGCTCTGATTGGCTCAATACCAGCATCATATAAACCATAGTCTCTTAATTTAACTTGGTTAACATTTGCTGAAGCCCAACCGTCTGCTCCAATCCAAAACTCACCTTTACCATTGCCATCACTATCCATAGCTTTAACAACTTCTGGTCTGCC
>NTJL01000020.1 GCA_002457485.1 Pelagibacterales bacterium MED-G42 | reverse complement strand
CTCCAGCAGCTACTAGGCCTGAGATTACATATGGTAACCCTGCTATTTCTGGAGTTGCTAACACAACGGCTTTACCACCCATGAAAAACTCATTTAATTCAAGAGTTCCATTTCCGTTAAAGTCGCTTACAAACATCAAGTTTGCTTGGTTCCAGTTTTGATACCAATCTATCGCTTGAACATCCGCAATTGATTTACCGATAATACCCGTAGATAAATTCGGATCAATCAATGACAGTTTAGATAGTGTAGCTAACATTGGAGCAGAAGAATAAAGTAGGAAGATAAAGAATAAAGACCAACCTACTGATTTTCTAGCTGCTTTTACACTTGGAGTAGTAAAGTATCTCATCATAACGTGAGGCAATGAAGCTGTTCCCATCATCATTGCTAGCGCTAATGAAATAAATGCCCAAGGCGTAGCGTTAACTGCAGAGTGAGCTTTAGTTATTCCAGCCAACCCTTTTGGTACTGTTGCTAAATCAGCAGCAGAGTTTTTTACAAAACCAAACTGTTGTTCTAGTTCACCAATTCTAGCTACTTCATCAGCTAACATAAAGTGAGGAAAGAAACCTGCACCCATTTTATTACTGATCCAGAATACTGGAAGCAAGTAAGCTATAATTAGTACAATATATTGAGCTACCTGAGTCCAAGTTACCCCTCTCATACCACCTAACATTGAGCATAGTAAGATACTTACTAACCCAACATACACAGCGTATTGAAATGGAATATCAAGAGCTACAGATGCAATAGTACCTGTTGCATTAATTTGTGCAGTTACATAGGTAAATGAAGCAACAGTTAAAACTACTACTGCAAGAAACCTAGTTAAATTACCACCATATCTTGTACCAATAAAATCAGGAACCGTATAACATCCAAATTTTCTTAGGTAAGGTGCTAATAAAGTTGCAACCAATACATAGCCACCAGTCCAACCAACTAGTAGTGCCATATAGCCGTAGCCTTTAAAGTAAATACCACCTGCCATTGCAACGAATGAAGCACCAGACATCCAGTCTGCTGCTGTCGCCATTCCATTGAATACAGTTGGAACTTGCCTTCCTGCTACGTAATAAGCATCTGCTTGGGCTGTTCTTGATAGCCAACCAATTATTGCGTAGATGAATACTGTGAAGGCTACGAAGCAAATACCTATTGCTTTCGAAGTCATACCCATCTGCTCACCAATTGACATTAAGATTATAAAACCTATAAAACCACCCGTATAGATTCCATAAACTTTTGGCAAATTATCTATAAAATTACCTTTCATTAGTCATCCTCTCTTTCTGAAAAGCCAAATTCTTCATCGATTTTTTCTTGTCTGTTTGCAAACCAGAAAATTAGGATTACGAATATTCCAAGTGATCCCTGACAAGTAAACCAATATGTCAGTGGATAACCGAAAGGTCCTGCAACCGATTCCATTTCAGCTCCAAAAAGGAAGATACCAATTGAGAATACAAACCAGATTGCTAAAGTCATCATTAACAATCCTCTGGTTTTTTCCCAGTGTTGTGCCTGTTTCGACATGTATACCTCTCTCTTTTAGTTATAACTGGCAAAAACCATAACCATTATGAAAGAGATTTAAAGTGTTAAAATAGCTCAAATTACATGAATTTTTAGGGTATATATCTTGAAAACGTTGATTTTATGTCAAAATTCAAATTTAGTTGGAAAGACTTATCTTTTAATGATTTTAAAATATACCTTTTTTCATTGTTTAAAGCATTCATTCCAAAGAGAAAAATTAAGAATTTTGATGATCTTGAAAATTTTATTCAATCCAAATCAGCATGGGTAAGCCAGGTTACATTATATAATTATTTAAAAACAAGAATGGGGACTAGGTACGTTCTTCATTTTGAGAATGATAAATTCATGTCATCAGTTAATTTAGCTAAATGGAATATTTATTCAGTCGCATTACAGGATCTTACTTTTTTTTCTTTTTCATATTTAAAAGTTAATTTTAATTACATAGAATTTTCAAAAGCTAGAGAAATTTATTTTAATATTCTTGATGATGAAGTATCTAATATGATGCCATTAGAAATTATTAAAAATGCAAAAGAAACTTTTGATGAAAGATTAAAAAATATAAATTGGGATGAATACTTAATAGATCACCCTTTTAATCCAAGTGCACTAAGTTTATATAAATGGGCTCCTATAGCAGAAGAGTTGAAAACCTTAGACAGAAAAATCGTATTAAATTCTATGATTTTAAAATGGAATAATATTGAAAAAGAATTTAAAAAATTAATAGATCTTTAAATATTTTTCCTATTCTCTACTAAACTCTCAACCACAGATGGATCGGCTAAAGTAGTTATATCTCCCAATTGTCCGTGTTCGTTAGTAGCAATTTTTCTTAAAATTCTACGCATTATTTTCCCTGATCTTGTTTTTGGAAGTCCTGGTGTAAAATGAATTATTTCTGGTCTATAAATAGGTCCTAAAGTTCTGGCAACATGATTTTTTAATTCTCTCTCTAAAGATCCGTCTGCTTTTTCTCCCAAATTAAGAGTTACATAAACATAAAGGGCATTTCCTTTTAAGTCGTGAGGAAAGCCTACTACTGCTGCTTCTGCTACTTTTGGATGAGCTACAAATGAACTTTCAATTTCAGCTGTTCCTAAATTATGACCTGAAACAATAATTACATCATCAACTCTTCCAGTTATCCAATAGTAACCATCTTTATCTCTTTTACATCCATCACCAGTAAAGTATTTTCCGTTAAATTGTGAGAAATACGTTTCTATAAATCTTTTATGATCTCCATAAACACTTCTCATTTGACCAGGCCAAGATTGGCCTATGCATAATCTTCCCTCTCCTGCTCCTTTTATTTCTTTTCCATTTTTATCAACTAGAATAGGTTTTATTCCATAAAAAGGTTTTGTAGCAGATCCAGGTTTTAGGTTTATTGCTCCAGTTTGAGGTGCTATCATTATACCTCCAGTTTCAGTTTGCCACCAAGTATCTACTATTGGACATTTCGAGTTTCCAACTGTTTTGTAATACCACATCCATGCCTCAGGATTAATGGGCTCTCCAACAGTACCAAGTAATTTAAGAGATTTTCTTGAGGTTTTATTTACTGGAGTATCTCCCTCTCTCATTAAAGCCCTAATTGCGGTAGGAGCAGTATAAAAAGTATTGACCTTGTATTTATCTACTATTTGCCACCATCTAGAACTGTCAGGATAATTTGGGATACCCTCAAACATTATTGTAGTTGCTCCGTTAGCAAGAGGTCCATAAATTATATAACTATGACCTGTAACCCAGCCTATGTCTGCAGTACACCAATAGATATCTTTTGGTTTGTAATTAAAAATATATTGGTGTGTCATGGAAGCATAAACCATATAACCCCCAGTTGTGTGTAATACACCTTTCGGTTTTCCAGTGGATCCAGAAGTGTATAAAATAAATAGTGGGTCTTCAGCATTCATCTCTTCAGGTTCACATTGAGACGACACATCTTTGATTAAATCATGATACCAGACGTCCCTTTTTTTATTCCATTTAATCTCACCGCCTGTTCTTTTAACAACAATACATTTTTTTACATTTGGGCAATCATATAAAGCATTGTCTGTTGTTTCTTTTAAAGGAATAATTTTACCGCCTCTTACTCCTTCGTCTGCTGTAATAATATACTCAGATTCACAATCATTCACTCTACCAGAAATAGAGTCAGCTGAAAAACCACCAAAAATAATTGAGTGAACAGCTCCGATCCTAGCACATGCCAACATTAAAATTGCTAACTCTGGTATCATTGTTAAATAAATAGTTACACGATCGCCTTTTTTAATTCCTAATTTTTTTAAACCATTTGCAGCTTTAGATACTTTTTGGTGCAATTGTTTATATGTTATTTTTTGATGATCTTTGGGATCATCTCCTACCCAAATTATAGCGGTTTTATCCTTATGATCTTTTAAATGTCTATCTATACAATTTGCAGATGCGTTTAATGTTCCGTCATGGTACCATTTAATTCTTACATCTTTACTACTATATTTTACATCTTTTATCTTTTTATAAGGTTTGATCCAAGAAATTCTTTTCCCTTCACGTTTCCAAAAATTATCGTTACTTTTTATCGATTCTTGATATTTTTTTTGATACTGAGATTTGTTAGCAAGACTATTTTTTACCCATTCTGGTTTAGTTTTTATAATAAGTTCTGATGCAGGAGTAGTTTTAACTTTTTGAAGCTGTTTTCTTTTTGCAGCTTTTCTTTTGGGAGTAATTTTTTTAGGCATAAAATATTTTTAAGAATTAATTCTACTCATGTTATTTAAAATTTTCCAGCTTTTAGAATCTATTGGCATTACCGATAGCCTACTTTGTTTTATTAAAGATAAATGGCTTAATTTCTTATTCATTTTAATGCTTTCTAGCGTTATAGGTGTCTTAAGTTTTTCCTTAAATCTAACATTAACAGCAACAAAGCGACCACTTTTATCAGTTTTGTCTAAATAGTATTCTCTTATAACTTCTACTATTCCAACAATTTCTTTACCTATATTTGAGTGATAAAAAAAACAAAGATCCCCCTTTTTCATACTTTTAAGGTTTTTAGCAGCCTGATAATTTCTTACACCATCCCACGGAGCTCCTTTTTTACCAGATTTTTTTTGTTGATCGATTGACCAGACATCAGGCTCAGATTTCATTAACCAGTATTGCATTATAATTTTACCCCAGCGCCCTTAAGAAAAACTGCGTCCTCGTCTAATGCCCATCTTGGTTTTGCTGGATGATCTAAATTGTTAAATTGTTTTAATTTGAATTTTTCTAAACCAACCATTGCTATCATAGCAGCGTTATCGCCACATAGTTCCACTGGCGGAAACACACTTTGATAATTTTCTTCATTACATAGATTATTTAACATAGTTCTAATATCTTTATTTGCTGCTACTCCACCAGCCACTACAAAAATTTTTTGTTTTAAGTTATTTTGTTTTTCAAATTCACCAAATGCAATTTTAGTTTTTTTATATAATATTTCTAAAACAGTTTTTTGGAAAGAAGCCGCAAGATCAAATTTTTCTTGATCAGATTTAATATTTTTGGAGATTCTTAAAATAGCTGTTTTAAGTCCTGCAAAAGATAAGTTACAACCACCTTTATTAAAAATGGGTTTTGGTAAATCATATCTATCAGGGTTACCTTTTTTGGCTAAAATCTCAATTTGAGGCCCACCAGGAAATTCAATTCCTAAAAGTTTTGCAGTTTTATCAAAAGCTTCACCTAAAGCATCATCAATAGTTGTTCCTAATCTTTTATATTTTCCAAGTTTTTGAACATTTAGAAATTGTGTGTGACCACCAGAAATTAATAAAAGTAAATATGGATAATTTAATTTTGAATTAAGTTTTGGACTCAAGGCATGACCCTCTAAGTGATTAACAGCAATAAAAGGTTTATTTAATGCATTAGCAAAAGCTTTTCCAAAACTCAATCCAACTGACAAACAAACTATTAATCCTGGGCCAGCAGTTGACGCTATTGCATCAATATCATCAATTTTCCTTCCACTTTTATCAATTGCCTTTTTAACTATCCAATCTATTTTTTCTATGTGTGATCTAGCTGCAAGTTCTGGAACCACTCCTCCAAATTCTTTATGAATTTCAACCTGGCTTGAAATAATATTTGATAAAACCACTGGAATTCCTTGCTCATTTTCAGTTATTAGGGATGCTGCTGTTTCATCACAACTAGATTCTATTCCAAGAATTAAGGGTTTTTTACTCATTCAATTAGTTTTTATTAATTGTACAATCTCAATACAAGTAAGAAATAAATTTATTTATGAATAACAAAATAATTATTGGTTCTAGAGGAAGCAAATTAGCATTAATATATGCTCAAAATGCTAAAGATAGGATCATTGAAAATACAAATTTAGATGATGAAGATATCATAATTAAAGAGATATCAACAAAAGGTGATCAGATTCATAATGTACGACTATCAGAAGTAGGAGGAAAAGGTTTATTTTCCACAAATATAGAAAAAGAGCTTCAAGAAAAAAAAATTGATATAGCAGTTCATGCCTTAAAAGATATGCCAGCTATCGAAACCAATGGATTAACAACGGATACATTTTTAAAAAGGAATGATCCAAGAGAAATTTTGATTACTAAAGACAAAAAAAAACTTAAGGAATTAAAAACTAATGCGGTAATTGGAACATCATCTTATAGAAGAGAATTTCAAATTAAAAAAATTAGGACAGATCTTATTTGTAAACTTATTAGAGGAAATGTTGATACAAGAATTAAAAAACTTAATGATGGTTTATATGATGCAATAATATTGTCTTATGCGGGAATAAAATCTCTATCAATAGAAGACAAAACTACAGAAGTATTTTCAACTGAAGAAATGATTCCAAGTGCAGGACAAGGAATTATTGCACTTCAATGTCGTAATAATGATGATGAAATAATCTCAGTTTTAAAAAAGATAAATCACAACGAAACATTTATGAGAGCACATGTTGAGAGAAATATTCTTAAAGTCTTAGAGGGTGACTGTGAGACTGCTATTGGGGCTCACTCTATAATAGAAGGTGATAAGATTACTGTTGAAGCTGAATTATTTTCTTTAGATGGTTCTAAAAGGTTTTATGAAAAAAAAACTGGCAAATTAGAAGAATTTAGCCAAATAGGTAGAGATGTAGGTCAAATATTAAAAACAAAATCAAATAATTCTTATAAAAGATAATATGCATATTTTATTAACAAGACCATTAGAAGACTGTTCTGAAATGATTGTTAAATTTAAATCCTTAGGTCATCAAGTCTCTCACCTGCCTTTATTAAATGTTGAGAAAGTAGTTTACGATAAAATTAATTTTAAAGACTTTAATGGAGTTGTCTTTACCAGCGCTAATGCTGTAAAATTTTTAAATCATGATGAAATTAATAAGAAAATTAAATGTTTTTGTGTAGGGGAAGCAACTGAAAAAAAAGCGAGGAGTTTTGGATTTCAAAATACAATTGCAGCAGAGGGAAATGTTTCTAATTTAAAAGAATTAATTTTGCAAAACCATGATTCATCGAGTGGACAGTTACTCTATATAAGCGGAGAAACTATATCTGTTGATCTTGATCAACAATTAATAAATGAAGGTTATAGTATTAAGAGAATTGTGAATTATAGAGTCAATTATAATATGAATTTTGATGAAAGCTTTGTTAGAAAATTAAAACAAAATATGCCCGATACGGTCTATGTTTACTCGCAAAATAGTGGATTAAGCTTTTTAAACTTTATCAAAATCCATCAATTAGAAAGTCTTTGGATGGATACTAATTTAATGTGTATAGGTGAAAAAACCTCGTCAATATTGAATGAAATTAAATGGAAAAAAATTTTTCTTTTTAATCCTGGAGAAGAGGAGTTTTTGTTATATAAAATTTAGTTATGGAAATAATAAATAATTTTTCAGAAATATTTTTATCAGTTTGGGACAAAGGAATTCTAGGTGTTGATATTTTTCAAATTTTAATTGGAATCGGTATATTCTTAATTTTTTTAATTTTCAGGGGTTTGATTAGCAAACTTATAATTAAAAAACTTGAGGTAATTTCAAAGAGAACGACTAATAAGTTAGACGATACTTTTGTTTATGCTTTAGAAGGACCAGCAAGATTTTTACCCATAGTATTAGGTTTTTTTATTGCCAGTTATTATATGACTTTTAGTATTGAAGGTCGAGAAGTAGCAGATACTATAAATAGAACACTAATTACTATTTTAATTTTTTGGGTTATTCATCAAATTATAGAACCTATCTCTTATATTTTAAGTGGATTAGATAAACTTTTAACCAGAGAGTTAATTGGATGGATAATAAAATCTCTTAAAATTTTAATTTTTATTTTAGGCCTAGCAGCAGTCCTTGAGCTATGGGGTATTAAAATTGGGCCAATCATAGCTGGACTTGGATTGTTTGGCGTTGCCGTGGCCTTGGGTGCGCAAGATTTATTTAAAAACTTGATATCAGGAATTTTAGTTTTAGTTGAGAAAAGATTTAAAATTGGAGATTGGATTGCTGTTGATGGAATAATTGAAGGAATAGTAGAAAAAATTGGTTTTAGATCAACAACAATAAGAAAGTTTGATAAATCTCTAGCAATAATTCCAAATTTTCAATTTGCTGAAAATGCAGTAATCAATGTAAGTGAAACTTCAAATTGGTTGATTAGCTGGATTATAACACTTCAGTATGACACTACTGTTGATCAATTAAAAACAATAAGAAATGAAATTGAAAATTATATAAATAAAAGTGAGGATTATAATCAAACTGTAGGAGTGGCAGTTAGAATAGATAAGTTTTCTGATAGTTCGATAGATATGTATGTAAGATGTTTTACTAAAACAGACAGTTGGAATGAAATGTTGTCTGTAAAAGAGAGATTAGCAATTGAAATTAAACAAATAGTTGAAAACAATAAAGCATCTTTTGCTTTCCCTAGTCAGTCGATTTATGTTGAAAAAAAATGATAGCAATTTTTTATTTAGTTTTACAAGTTTTAAAACTTTACTCTTATGTTGTAATTGCAAATGTTATAATTAGTTGGTTAATTGCTTTTAATGTTTTGAATACTCAGAATAGATTTGTTTACTCTATATTAGACTTAACCTATCGACTAACTGATCCAATTTTATATAGAATTAGACGCTTTTTACCAAATTTAGGCTCACTAGATATATCACCAATAATTCTTCTTTTATTGATTTGGTTTATTGAAATGTGTATGAAGCTCTACGTAGCCCCATTAATTTTTTAAAAAAGATATATGATTTTAATAGATGGAAAAAAAGCAGCAGCTGAACTTAGAGAGGAACTTAAAAATGAAGTTTCCCAACTAAAGACAAAATTTAATAAAGTACCAGGTTTAACAGTAATATTAATTGGAGATATGACGCCCAGTCAAATATATGTTCGTAATAAAGAAAAATCTGCTAATGAAGTAGGCTTGAAATCTGAAGTGATTAAGTACCCTGATACAGTTGAAGAAAAGACAGTTTTAGAAAAAATTGAGGAACTAAATAAAGACGACACAGTTTCAGGGATTTTAGTTCAGCTCCCACTTCCAAAACATATAGATAAACAAAAGGTTATTGAAACTATTTTGCCCTCAAAAGATGTTGATGGTTTTCATCCAGTGAATGTTGGAAACTTATCTTCAGGTTATGAAAGTTCAGTTCCATGTACTCCACTTGGCTGTTATTTATTGATTAAAAAAATTGAACCAAATTTAAGTGGTAAAAAAGCAGTTGTAGTTGGAAGATCAAATTTGAATGGCAAACCAATGACTCAACTTCTTTTAAAAGAAAATTGTACTGTAACTATTACACACTCAAGAACTAAAGATTTAAAAGCAGAGTGTCTAGAAGCAGATATAATAGTTGCTGCAGTGGGAATCCCTGAACTTGTAAAAGGTGATTGGGTTAAAAAGGATACAATTGTTATAGATGTTGGTATTAATAAAACAGACAAAGGTATAGTAGGAGATGTTGCATTTGATGAAGTTTCAAAAAATGCAAAAGCATTAACGCCAGTTCCAGGCGGTGTTGGTCCCATGACAATAGCGTGTTTATTAAAAAATACGATAGAGTGTTTCAAAAGATCGCAAATATAATATTTTAAGTTACCAATTCTTTTTGATAACCTTTCATATGAAAAAACCTAAATATCCTTATAGAATTGGAATTATTTTTCTGCTGTTGACCATTCCTCCGATCGGAGCAACCCAATTAGGTTGGTATTTGTATGATATGCAAACTGGATTTGACTATGGTATGATAGTAGGTGTTTTTTCAGTCATTTATGCTGCATATCTTATGTATGAAAAAAAATGGAGAGAGGAAGATGAGGATTAAATTATGGAAAAGATAATTTTTCTTGGTTTAGCAATACCAATTTTAGGTTTTATTTTGTATTTAGGAGCCTCAGCTATTATGAAGGGTTTTACTGCTAAAGAGGCTAATAGATCTGAAAAAGAGCAGAATGATAATAAAACTAATTTACCAGACAATAGTGATCAAATAAGTAACGAGCTAAGTAAATTGAATGACTTATTCCAAAGCGGAGTTTTAAGTCAAGAAGAGTTTGAAAAAGCAAAAAAAAAAATTTTAGATAACTAATTTAATTTAGTAAATCTTTAAGTGAGTTCACCTCCCCAATTTTAAAAATAATTGCATCTTCTTTTTTATATCCATATTTTTCAGTATTATTCTTAAATCTAATTGGTGGTTCCATTATTGGTTCTAAAGATAAAACAAATGTTCCCCAATGTGTACCAATTACTTTTTTACTTTTTAAATCTTTTCCTATTCCAAGTGCCTCTTCAGGATTTGTGTGATAAGCCGATTTATCTTTATAAGGTGATATTGGATAAAAATTATAAGCACCAATATTGATAAAAGAAAGATCTATTGGCCCGTATTTATTACCTAAGTCTTTATAAATATTTCCAACGCCAGTATCACAAGCAAAAAAAATTTTTTTTCCGTCATATTCAATTAGAAAGTTGCCCCATAAAGTTTTATTAGTATCTGTTAGGCTTCTTTTGGACCAATGAACTGCTGGAAGGAATGTAATTTTTAATTTTTCATTAATAATTATTTCATCATACCAATCCATTTCGTTTACATCTTTATACCCATTCTTTGTAAAATATTTTCCAAGTTTAAGTGGAAGCAAGACTTTAGCTTCTTTGAATGGAAACCTTCGAATAGTTGTCATATCTTGATGATCGTAATGATTATGCGTTAGTAAAAATATATCTGTTTTAGGAATTTCATTTAATTTTAAAGCTGGTTCAGTAAACCTTTTTGGACCAAATATTAGAGGTCCTGCATTTTTAGAAAAGACAGGATCTGTTATAATTGTTGTATTCCCTAATTTAATTAAAAAAGTTGCATGACCAATCCAAGCTACATAATCATCATTTTTAAACTTATCTAAATCAGCTTTTACTTTACTCTTATCTACCACATGTTCCTTAGGAACTGTCATATCAAGTTTCTTTTTTTCTTTATTAAAAATTTTAAATGACCATTTAAAATTAGTATCTCTTTTTGGAGATCCTTCAGGATTTCTAAAAGTTCCATCTGGTAAATGATGATAGGGTTTTTTTTCCATTGTTAATCCACTAAAACTAAAGGTAAATATTAAAATTATAAAACATAAAATTTTTTTTATCCTTTCTCCATTAACCATAAACTATTCCCTGCTATAAAATAAATTTTTCCATTTTGAGGATGTACTTGAATATCTCTTATTCTTCCAATCTTTTTTTTAAATATTAAATCTTCTTTTATGTTTTCTAAATCATCAAAAATTAACTTTCTTAGAGACCTATCTTTGAGGGAAGTAATTAATGCATGTCCATTCCATTCTTCAAATTCTTTACCCTTATAAATTGTTAAAGCACTTGTAGCGATTGAAGGTACCCAGTATTGAATTGCTTTAGTAAACCCCTCTTTCCACTTTGGGCCAATTTTTGTACCATCATAATTTCTTCCACCCCATCCTAATATTTTCCAACCATAGTTTTCGCCTTTTTTAACTTCACCAAACCAGTCTCCACCCATAGCTCCATGATTACTTAAATAAACTTTTCCATCAAATGGTGATAAAGTTAGACCTTGTGGATTTCTAACACCTATTTGATAGATTTCAGGCAACCATTTAGATTTACCCTGAAACTTAGGATTATCTTTTGGAATTCTTCCATCAGTATAAATCCTAATAATACTTCCAGGATGTTTAGTAGGATCTTGGGCGATCATACCTTGTCCTCTTTCTCCCGCAGAAGCAAAAAGATACCCGTCCTTAATAACTAATCTTGAACCAAAATGATAGCCAGAGTCTATAGGCGGTTCTGCTTGAAAAATATTTTTAAAGTTTAATTTATTTTTATTCAACCTTGCTTTCGCAATCGAAGTACTTGTCTTCCAATCTCCCCTATCTTCTGTGTAGGATATCCATAGATTTTTATTATCGTGGATAATATCCAACAATCCACCCTGACCATGAACTAAAAAATTAAGATTATGTTTAACATTCAAAATATCTTTTGAATAAATATTAACAATTTTAATTGACCCGTCCTTTATGGTTGTAATTAGTTCATCATTATTAATAAATGATGCACTCCAGGCACCTTTTAGTTTTACTATTTTTGTAAATTTATAATCTTCTGAAAAACTATTAGAAGAAAAGAAAATAATTAAAATTATAGAAAGAAAATATTTTTTCACTTTAGGAAAGTTTTGATCTACCACCATCAACTGCAATAATCTGACCAGTTACCCAAGCACTCTCATCAGTAATTAAAAATTTTGCAAGAGCAGCTGAGTCTTTCCCTTCTCCCAATCTTTTTAGGGGGTGAGCTCTAGCAATACCATCTGCAACTGCCACATTTTTTAACATTGGTTCAGCAATTTTTGATTTGGTTAAGCTTGGAGCTATACAATTCACTCTTATATTTGGTGCAAATTCTGCTGCTAAAGTTACAGTTAAGCCCTCAACTGCTGCCTTAGTGGATGCAATAATAGCATGATTTGTAAATCCCCTTTGAGCAGCAACTGTTGAAAATAATACCACAGATCCTTTATTTT
>NTJL01000002.1 GCA_002457485.1 Pelagibacterales bacterium MED-G42 | reverse complement strand
ATTTCAGAATTACCAACTATAGAGCGTCAATTTCCACCATCACAAGATATTCCAAATGGAGCAGTGCTCAATTGGTTTTGTGACCAATTAGCGTTACAAGGAAAGACAGGTAAAGGAGACTTAAATATTCCACTTCTAGATGGTCATAAAAGATACCTGAAACAAAGTGATGAGATGACACGTAATTTATTAGATCACAGAAATAATAATAAATAGTCAACTTGGATTCTGTTTTAAAAATTCAATATATTTCACAACTTCATCAAATTTTTCATCAGGAATATCTTTATAAGTAATATTAAATTCTTCTTTAACAGCTAGGGCAACATGAGCATAAGGGTTACGACCTTTAGGGTGATTTGGATGTTCAGGTAATTGGCCTTGTAAATAATCGCCAGCTTCCTGTATCATTTTCCACAGTTTACTTGCGTTTTCTTTGTTCATGAAAATTAATATGTACCTTTTTTAGACGAACCTTTATAAAAAATTTCTTGAAGATTATCATTTTCCTGTTTTTTTAATTTAAGATCGACTTCATTCATCAAAGAGTTTGGTCTTCCAATTTTTTCATGATAATTATATTTGTCTTCACCTCTTGCAAGTTGAACGCTATTTTTACCCAATACTTGCTTAACATTAGTTCCTATATAACTCTGAATTACAAATCCTATTCTCCTATCGTTACTTTTATTTAAATTTGAACCATGAACAACTTTTGGGTGATGTAATGACATTTGACCTGCTTTTAAGATTAAAGGTGTAGTTTCACTTTTTGGAACATCATTAACAGTTTGACCTCTGGTTAATAAGTTTCCTTCATTAAACATTTGATCGTGATCTTTTAGATTTTCTTTGTGTGATCCAGACCACATTTTCATACAGCCATTATTCTCATTAGAATCTGTGATCGCAACCCAGGCTGTAACCCAATTATGTGGCTCCAAACCTATGTATTTTGCATCCTGATGATAGCTAACAAAGCCTTTAATGTTTGGATTTTTTATAAAAAGCGTAGTTCCACATACTAAAATATTTTTACCAATTAAGCTTTCCACTGTATTTAAAATTGAAGGATGGTGAGTGACCCAATCTAAGAGTGGTGAAATAAGATGAGCATTATATCTTCCGTCTTTTTCAAGTTCATGAGGCATCTGTTTTTCAATTAATTCAATCTCATCTCTGATTTCTTTACTTTTTTCTTTTGAAAATACATCTAGGGGAGATACAAATCCCTCATCTTCATATTGTTTAAGTTGATTTGGGGATAGATAAGTCATATTGTTTTTAGATATTATATGAGTGCAACTATTTCCTCAATAAATTACTGTCCTGTAAAATCTATATCCTTTCAAACCATAGATAATTGTCAAATCAAAAAAGGAATTGGAATAAGTGGAGACAGAGTTTTTGCATTTGCAAAAAATTTAAATATCGATCAAATTAAATTATTTGAAAAAAGCTCAGATGATCGAAAAGGTAAATGGAATAAAATATTAACACTTAAAAACACCCCAGTTTTAAACAAATATAATTTTTTATTAAATAAAAATGAACTGTCATTGAATTCTAAAGATAATACAATCTTAACGATAAATACTAATGAACAAACTCAATGTATAGAGTTATCAAATAAAGTTTTAGAATTAGAAAGTTCAATTAAAGGACCAATTACATTAATGAAAAATTTCGAAATTCCTTTTTACGACACAACTATATCAAATAAAGTTGATTTTGTTAATTCAGTTTCACTTTTAAACATAGAGAGCATAAATGATTTTCAAAAAAGGATTGATGAAAAAATTGAAATTTCAAGATTTAGAGGAAACATTTGTATTGATGGAATAAAACCTTGGGAAGAGAGAAAATGGATTGGAAAAATTATAAAAATTAATAATGTTTCTTTTAAAGTTGAAAAAAATATTCCTCGATGTGTTGCTATTAATCTAAAACCCAAAACGGACAATAATTCATTAAATTTATTACAGTTATTAAAAAAATTTTATAACCATTTTGATATGGGGATTTATTTAACTCCTTTAGATGACGGAGAAATAAATATAGGTAACAAAATAATTATTTAACAAGATTCAATTCTAAGTTGATCTAAATTTTTTGAAATTTGCATCAAGCTATAATTCTTGTTAACTTAATAAAATATTAAACTATTTAGAGGAGAAATAATGAGGAAATTAATTAAGTCAATTTCAGTTTGTTTAGTTATTCTTTTTAGTATTTCGTCTGTTAATGCTGCAACTTTAACTGATAGACTAAAAGATGGACACAAATTAAGACTTGGATTTGGTACTGCTGTGCCATGGGCTTATGCTGGTGATAACGGTGAAGCTTTGGGTTTTGTCAACATGATTGCTTTAACAGTTCTTGAAGAAATGGGAATTACTGAGCACGAAACAAAGGTATTTGAATGGTCAGGATTAATACCAGGAATAAATGCAGACAGATCAGATATGATTACTGGTGGTATGTACATTTTAAAAAGTAGATGTGAGAATATTAATTTTTCAGATCCAATAGGTGTATTTGGTGATGCAATGTTAGTACCAAAAGGAAATCCTAAAGGAATTAATAACTACGCAGATGTTGTGAGAACAGGTGCAAAACTGGTAACTGGTGCGGGGTTTAACACAGTAGAGGCTGCTAAAAAATTCGGTGTTCCAGATAGCCAAATGCTTTTAGTAGAGGGTGAAGTTGGGATTTTAGCTGCAATGAAAGCGGGTAGAGCTGACGTTGCTGTTCAAACTTTCTTTGGTGCAAAAGAACATGAAGAAAAAACTAATGGCGCATTTGAAGTAACAGATCCTAAATTAATGCCTAAAGAAACTGTAAATGTTGTTGGTATAGGTTTTAGAAAAACTGATACTGAATTTAGGGACAACTTTAATGCAGCTTTAGCAAAAGTTTTATCAAACCCAGGTAAAATGTTAGAGAGAGCTGGTGAATATGGCTATGATAAAGCCCAATTACCTCCTGCTGATATGACTACTGAGTGGGCTTGTTCTACTAAATAAAAGAAAATTTTAAAAAATGATCAGGCGACTAAGATTGTCGCCTGATTTTTTTTTAATAATAGAGAATATAAATTGAGCTACTTAGCATTTTTATCTGAACATGGTCCAACAATGTTGCTTGGGACTGTAATGACAATAAAAGTACTTATTTGTGCAACACTATTGTATGTGATTATTTCAGTAATTTTTGGATTAATGAGGGTTTCAAAAAATCCAATCATTCAAGGTGTAGCAACAGGGTATATAGAGTTTTTTAGAGGAACTTCTTTGTTAGTTCAATTATTTTGGTTTTATTATGTGTTGCCTTTTTTTGGTATAAGTCTTGAAGCATTTACTGCTGGAGTCGTAGCTATAGGTATGAATTTTGGTGCCTACGGAGCAGAGATTGTAAGAGGTGGAATTTTAGCAGTTCCCAAGGGTCAATGGGAAGGAGCTTTTGCTTTAAATTTTACTCCTGCTAAAAGAATGCGAAAAATAATTATTCCACAAATATTTCCGATTATACTACCTCCTGCAGCAAACTTAACAGTAGAACTTTTAAAAGCTACAGCATTAGTTGCGTTAGTTACTGTCGTTGACTTAACGTTTGAGGCAAAACAAATTAATTCTATAACATGGCTTTCAGCTCAATGTTTTGGTACTGCACTTTTAATATATTATATCATATCAAGATTTTTTCTTGTTCCATTTTTACGTTGGTTAGAAGTTTTGGCTGCAAGAAAAGTTGGAAAGGATAAAATATAATATGAACGCCGAATGGAGATGGGATTTTACCTTTGAAATACTTCCAAAAATGCTTTGGGCTACCTTAAATACTATTATGGCAGCAGGTATTGGTTATGCTATTGCTATGGTAGTTGGTCTTATATTTTTACTGGGTCAAAGAACCCCATTTAGGGTAATTAATATGATTAATAGAGAAATTGTTGAATTTATTCGATCAACTCCATTATTAATTCAGTTATTCTTTGTTTATTTCGTATTACCTCAATTTGGTATTACTTTATCTGCATGGGTATGTGGAATGATTACAATAGGCCTTCATTTTGGAACTTATTTATCTGAAGTATATAGGGGCGCACTAGAAGGGGTCCCAAAAACTCAGTGGGAAGCTTGTAGAGCTCTTAACTTTTCAACAATATATACATATCGAAAAATTGTTTTACCTCAAGCATTTCCAATTGCGATACCTGGAATGGGTAACTACTTAGTCGGAATTTTTAAAGATACTCCTTTATTATCAACCATTGGTGTCGCAGAACTATTTCATGCAGCAACCGCTGTTGGAGGATATCATTATCGATATCTAGAACCATATACTATAGTAGGTTTAATTTTTTTAACCCTATCTATTCCAGCCGCTATGTGGATTAGAAAAATTGAAAAAGATGTTAATTTAGCTCAAGGAAAAATAAAAAAAGAAAAGGTTTAATTAATGGACAAAAAAGAGCCAGATGAAATAATTGTAAATTTTTCAGATGTGACAAAACAATATGGAGATTTGGTTGTTTTAGATAAATTAAATTTAGAAATAAAAAAAAATGAGATGGTATCTATCATTGGACCGTCGGGATCAGGCAAAACTACGGTTCTCAGAGTTTTAATGACTTTAGAAAAAATCAACCAAGGTGTTATATATTTAGACGGTGAGCCATTAACTCATATGGATGAAAAAGGAAAAATAGTTGAAGCTAGCGAAAAATATTTAAGAGAGAGACGCTCAAAAATTGGAATGGTATTTCAACAGTTTAACTTATTTCCACATATGACAGCTTTACAAAATTGTATTGAAGCACCAATTGAAGTTCTAGGTATGAAAAAAGAAGAAGCAGAGCAGCGAGCTTTAGAATTATTAGAGTTAGTAGGTTTGACTGATAAAAAGGATGAACATCCAAGCAGACTATCTGGTGGCCAACAGCAACGTGTTGCTATTGCACGTGCTTTAGCAATGAGACCTAAGGTAATGTTATTAGATGAGATTACGTCAGCATTAGACCCTGAAGTAGTGGGCGAAGTACTTAATGTCATTAGATCACTCAACAAAGAGCATAATTTAACAATGATTATGGTAACTCATCAAATGGGTTTTGCGAAAGAAATCTCTGACAGAGTTTGTTTTTTTAATGAGGGTAAAATATTTGAGCAAGGTCCGCCAGAAAAAATATTTGATGACCCTCAAAATGAAAGAACCAAACAATTTTTACATGCAGTTTTAGATGCAAATTAACATATATTAGTGTCTAAAGTTTTTAAAATAGGTATTGCTGAAAATAATAATAAAAAAGTTCAAGAGGTAAATTCAATCGATTTAGTTGCTAATAAAGGAATAGTAGGTGATAGATATTTTAAAGAATTTAGTGATCCATTAAGCCAGCTAACCTTAATAGAGTCAGAAAATATTGATTATTATAATAGTAAATTTAATTCAAATATTGATTATTTAGATTTTAGAAGAAATATCATAACAAAAGGTATTAAGCTTAATGATTTAATTGATAAAAAAATACTAATTGGAAATGTGGAAATTGAAGTAATAGATTTGTGTAGACCATGTAGATTTCTTCAAGATAAGCTTCAAAAAGATAATATAATTAAGGAGTTTTTAAGAAGAGGTGGTTTAAGATGTCGAATCTTAAGATCTGGTTCAATTAAGGTAGGAGACCCTATTAAATAATTTTGTTTTTTTCACTTAAATTATCGGTTTTAACTGGTTCATCTATAGGTTCAGTTATTGGATTAAGTTCCATACCAATTGGAGTAATAGTTTGAGGCATAGGCACAAATTGAGAGTCTGGATTGTCCTGTGTGTCTCTTATTTTCATTCTATAAATTCCGAAAACTCCAATTACTCCATGAAAAAAAATTAGAAAAACAAAGTAACCATTTGGACCAATTGCATTCATTAACATTGAACATAAAAATGGACCACTGATAGCACCTAAACCAAATGCAAATTGTAAACCAGCACCTGCTGCAACAAATTTTTCTTTTGGAATATAATCATTTGTATGAGCAAAAATAATTGCAAACATTGGCAAACTTGCAAAAGCAAATAAAACAATAAAAATATAAAACCATTTTTTGCTTGATCCAAGCATTCCATCATAAAACATACTTCCACTTGCAAAAATTGCACATAATGCAAAAAATGCAGCTGCGAAGGTAGTATAAATAATTACTCTTCTTCTATCAAAAGTATCCGAAAATTTTCCTATTGGCCACTGTGATAGAGCTCCTGAAATTGCAACTAAAAAAGTTACAATCGATATTTCTAGAATTGTAAAATTCATTGAAGCTGCATATACCGCTAAAAGAGAAAATAATGCTGACTGTGCTGTTCCATAAAATAAAGATCCTATCATTCCTAAAGGTGAAACTTTATAAAGTTCACTTAAACTCATACCTGTAATTTTTTTAAAAGTAGGAGCTTTTTTTTTGGTTAATAATATTGGAATAAGAGCTAATGACATAAACAAAGAAATTAAAATAAATGGTTGAAAATTAATAGGAGAGCTAAAATTTAAAAAGAACATTCCTACAGCCATAGATCCATATAGAACAATCATATAAATTGACAATACACTTCCTCTATTTTTGTTAGATGATCTATCGTTTAACCAACTTTCTGCAATTGTATAAATCGAAACCATACTTATTCCAGTTACTACCCTTAAAATAAACCAAGTAAGAGGATTAACAAAAATTGAATGTAAGAGAACAACGATTGATGCAATTGAAGCAAAAGCTGCAAACACTCTAATATGACCAACTCTCGAAATTAGATTGGTAATTGTTTTTGCCCCAATAAAGTAACCTATATAGTATCCGGACAACATAAAACCTGTCGCAGTTAAACTAAATTCCTCTTTAACAGCTCTAACACCCAAAAGAGACCCTTGATAGCCATGAGCTAGCATAATTAAGCCCATACCTAAGAAAAGTGCCCAGGAATTTTTTAATATTTTATCCATAAATTCAGCCCTATGTAGTTCGATCTATTAATGAATCAAGTCTTTATTGTGACAATGTTTAAGATTGTTTGAGCTTAAGAAATGAGTGAACCGCTATAGTGAGAATAATAATAGTTCCACCTTGAATTGTCTCAATGCTAGGTTGTTCATTGATTATTAGCCAAACCCAAAATGGTCCTACAATAGTTTCTAGTAAAAAGAATAAATTTACTTCTTCAGCAGGTATAAATCTCGGGGCAATGGTTACTAAGACAAATGGTATAGCAACACACATTATACACATTAGAGGAATAATTATTTTGTCATTTCCAACAAGCACAAAAGTGTCAACAAAGAAAAATGCAAAAATTGCAACACATAACTTACCAATTACTGCTGAAGGCACTAAATCTCTATCTTTAGCGTACCTAGCTATAACAGCATTACAGGCCAAGCCAAACGCTGTAATTAATCCAAATAAATCACCATAAAAATTACCCATTTCTATAGAATCGTAGAAAATATAAGTTACCGCAATCAAAGTAATTACAATTGCAATCCAAGTTTTATTGTTTGGTATCTCTTTTAAAAACAGACTGCCTAATATTGCAGATATCATTGGAGCCATAGCGATCATAACTAAAGTATTTGCAACATTAGTATTCTGAATAGAAATAATAAAAGTAATATTGCAAATTGAAAAGCTCAATACATAAAAAATACCAGGATAACCAATACCAATTAATGCCTTGAATAAGTTTGTTTTATAAAAAGAAATAAGTCCAACCAAAACTACTACAAAAGGTATTGCACCTCTGTAAAAAAGCATACCCCATGTCTCAATATTAGAAAGTCTTATAAAAATAGAGTCAGGAGTTATAAGCATAACAGCAATAAATGCTAATAAAGACCCTTTGTGTTGGGAAGATAAATTTTTCAAGTTTTAAGCTCTTCCCAAAATAATTTTGCAAGATTAATTCCAGATAAATCATACAAAGTTTTTAATCCAGTTGGGGAAGTTACATTAATATCTCCATTAAGTTTTTGATCAATAAAATCTATTCCAGCAAAAAATATTTTTTCATTTTTTAAATCTTTAGCAATAATATTTGATATTTTCTTTTCAATATTAGATAATTTAGTATTAATAGGTGTTGCACCTTTGCTCATATTGCTTAAAAAAGAACCTTGTTTTGGAACTCTTGAGATTGCACCACATATTTTTCCGTTAATTAAAAATACTCTTTTATCTCCTTTATTAATTTTAGGTAAAAATTTCTGACACATTATATGATCATGTTTATTGATAAATTTTTTAATAAAATTTAAATCTAATTTTTTTAGTAAATGAATATCATTACCCCCATAACCATGAATAGGTTTTAAGATAATTTTTTTGTGAGTTTTAAAAAAATTTTTAATTTCGTTAATATCTTGCGAAAAAATCGTACTAGGCATATATTTTTGATATTTGACTGAATAAAGTTTTTCAGAAATATTTCTTATGGAAGTTGGATCATTAATTATTTTAACTTTGTCTTTGATAGTGTCTAAAATATAAGTAGTTGAAATATATTCTAAATTAAAAGGAGGATCTTGTCTTATTAAAATAAATTTACAATTTTGAAGATTAAGTTTTTGATGCTTTAATATTTTAAAAAATTTTTTTTTAACATAATTAAATTCAACAAAAAAACCTTTAGCGACAACAGTAGAATTTAAAATAGATAAATTTTTAGGCTCATAATAAAATATTTTATATTTTTTGGACTGAACTTCGTTCGCTAAAAAAATACTAGTATCACTATTTATATTCAATTTTGATGGATGATCACCTTGAATTGCAACGATTTTATTTGTCATATAGTGCTTGAAGATCCCCATTTTCAGAAAATTTATTAATCATATGATCAGCATTAGTTATTTTATCTTTCACTATTGTCTGAAGATGACTTAAAAAAATACTTTCATTTTTTGAACTTTTGTTGAGCACGTCACGTTTTACAAGGCCCTTGTTAGATAATTCCAATAATAGAGAGCTCCAATAAAGCAAATCCTTACCCATTAATTGAGTGTTAAAACCTTTTTTTGGTGCCTCTAAATAAGCATTGATTATTTTATCTTTATCCCATTTGGATATTAATTCATAAACTTCATCTAAATTTCCATATAACATTCCAACATTAAATGCAGGACCAGAACATAAGCAATCCCAACCACAAGTATCCATCGATCTAAGCTCTATATATTTTTTTAATCTATTTTCAGTGAAAATTGTGCTTAGATGAGTTGCTAAATCATTTTCAGATGGTAATCGATTTCCTATTTCATCAATTTTGCCATCCATAAAATCTTTAAATATATATTTTTTACCTGAAATATATTTTTTATTACTTTCTAAAAATAGAATAGGAAAATTAATTGTAAATTCTGCATATTTTTCAAAATTAAGATTGTCAAAAAATAATAAAGGCAGGCCACCTCTAGAAGTATTTTGCCAAACTTTAGATCGATATGATAAATAGCCACTATTTTTTTTTTCAACTATTGAAGAATTTGCAAATAAGGCAATAGATATAGGAACTATTGAATTAACCACTTTAAATTTTTTAATAAAATCTTCCTCAGAATTATAATCAATGTTTAATTGAGTGCCACATGTACGATACATCATGTCTAGGCTTAGTTCACCCCCTAATGGCATATCTTTTGTCATTACCTCATATCTTTTTTTTGGATTATTTGGAATTTCATTTAGTTTTGAGATTGGATCAAATCCAGCGCTAACTATCTTAATATTTAGCTTTTTTGTAACTTGCTGAAGTTCAAATAAATAGTCATAAGACTCAGCACATGCATCATGAATATTATTTAATTTATCACCAGATAGTTCAATTTGATTTCCAGGCTCAAGAGTAATATTTTTTCCATATTTATTTAGTCCGATTATATTGCCAGTCTCCAAAGTAGGTTTCCAGCCAAATTCTATTAAAGCATCAAACATTAATTTAATTTTATTATAATCAACTCTTTTATTATTTTTTAAATCAAAAAGAAATTTTTCATGTTCAATCCCAATTTTAAAATTTGATGAGTTTTTTATTCCTGATTTAAAATACTCAATTATATGTTCTTTTGTATTTACAGTTGTCATTTAGTAAGTTTATTACAATTCTATAAAAAAGAATAAGGTTTTCTAGAAAAAATTTTTTTAACCATAGGTTCAAAAAATTTTAGTGGTAAAGACTTGTAGTTTGGATCAAATGAATTTTGATCATATTTTTCACAAAAATCAATGGTATCTTGATAAAATTCGTGATCTTTATATTTCTCTCTTTTGTTTTTATCACCACCTAAATAATGAGCATAATAATATGTCTGAAATTCTCCATGCTTTTCAATTATCCAATGAATCCTCTCACTAACATATGGCTTAAGTATTGCAGCTGCATATTCAGAATGATTCATAGGTGCAAGATCATCTCCAATATCATGCAATAGTGTAGCCACAATCATTTCTTCATTTTCCTTATTGTAATATGCTCTAGTTGCACTTTGTAGAGAATGTTCTAACCTTGAGACTTGATAACCCTCTAATGTTTCAGTTAATCCAGACATGTATTTGATAATTCTATCAGCAGTTTTACTCGCAAAATTCTTTTCATGTTTATCTAAAAAAAGGTAGTCTTCTTTTGTTCCATTTTTCATTTCTGTGAAGCTTACTTTTTTCATTTTAATTATTTGATGCAGTACTAAGTAAAGATAATTGGGTAATTTTATCCTCACCTAATTCATCAATAATTTTAATAGGATAGTCACCAGTAAAATAATGATCAGTCAATTGTGGATAATTTTCATTTCTTTTTTCAAATCCCATGCTCTTATATAGACCATCGAGACTTAGGAATTTTAAGGATTTTGCTTTAATCAATTCACATATTTCATCTATTGACTTGTTTGCTGCTAATAATTCTTTTTTTGTTGGAGTATCAACACCATAAAAGTCAGGATATTTTATTTCTGGACACGCGATACGCACATGAACTTCTTTAGCCCCTGAGTCATAAAGCATTTTTACGATTTTAGATGAGGTAGTTCCTCTAACTAAAGAGTCATCAACAAGAATTATTTTCTTATTTTTTATAACTGATATATTTGCATTTAACTTTAGCTTAACTCCTAAACTTCTTATCTTTTGAGAAGGTTCTATAAAAGTTCTTCCTACATAATGATTTCTAATTAGACCTAATTCAAAATTAATTCCTTTTTGTTCTGCATAACCTAATGCTGCAGCGGTTCCTGAGTCTGGAACAGGAACTACTAAATCTGCATCTAAATTTTCCTCTTTAGCAAGTTGAGCACCAAAGTTTTTTCTAAATTCATAAGCAGTTTTGCCATTAAGAATACTATCTGGTCTTGAAAAATAAATATATTCAAATACGCAAGGCCTTACTTTTCTTGGAGGAAAAGGTTTAACACTTTTAAGTTCATTATTTTCAACATATACGATTTCTCCATTTTCAACTTCTCTAATAAATTTTGCTCCTATTATATCAAAAGCACAAGTTTCAGAGGCAAATACATAAGAATTTTCAAGCTTACCTATTACTAATGGTCTTATTCCATATGGGTCTCTAACCCCAATAAGTGTATTTTGTGCAATCATAACAAGAGCGTAACCACCTTGTATTTGAAAAATTGCATCAATTATTTTGTCTATCGTTTTAATTCTTTTTGATTTTGCAATTAATTTTACAATTGTTTCAGTATCAGAAGTAGTATAAAAAATTGATCCATCACTTACCATTTTATTTCTTAGTGTAATTGCATTTGTCAAATTACCATTATGGGATACCCCAATTCCCCCTGAATTAGTATCAGCAAAAAATGGCTGTACATTTCTTAGCGCTGTACCACCAGTTGTTGAATATCTATTATGTCCAATTGCATAATTACCCTTAAGTTTTTCAAGGACTTTTTCTTTATTGAAATTATCACCCACTAAACCAAATCTTTTTTCAGAGTAATATTTTTCACCATCAAACGAAACTATACCACAACCTTCTTGACCTCTATGTTGAAGAGCATGAAGTCCTAACGCCGTTAATGCTGATGCATCTTTTGAATTACTAATTCCAAAAACACCACATTCCTCTTTTAATTTAGGATCAAAGTTCTTGAATTTGTTCTTTAGAGTCTTGATATGTTTTTTCATTAGGAAATTCTTTTATGAGATAATTACTACCTTTTTCAATATATGGAAAGGTGTATGATTTATCCAAATTAATTGGCCATTTATCGTAATTATAAACAATATGTATAGCTGAAAATATACAAATAGAAATTATATAGGCTTTAATGAAGCCAAAAAAGAATCCAAATGCAACATCTAAACCACCTATACCCGTATATTTTACTGCTTTACTTATACCTTTGTTAATTAATAAGATTAGGAATATTACTAATACAAAAATTCCAATTCCAAGGATTATATCTAATACATATTCACTATCTATAACTCCTTCAAAGTATGGTTTTATAATTGGAAACAATATTAATGTTATTACATATGCTAATAGCCATTTAGCCATAGATAAAATACTTAATACAAATCCTTTTTTATAACACTGAAATACTGAATAAATTGTTATTAACAAATATATAAGATCAATAGTTGATATTGTTTCATAAAAATCTTTTAAAGCATCAAGCATTAAAATTATTTACTAAACGGTTTTGTTAATAATATTAAAGAAGGCAGCAAGGTTAATACTGATATCATTGCTAATAACATGGCTAGTCCAGTAAACATACCAAAATAAATTGTAGGTATAAATTTTGACAAAACTAAAATTGAAAATCCAAATATAATTGTAATTGAGGTATTCATGATTGCTATTCCAACTGTTGAGTGACATATTTTTAATGTTTTATTATAATTTTTAATTTTTGAATACTCCTCTTTAAATCTATAAATATAATGAATACTATTATCAACAGCAATTCCAATTGTTATCGCAGCTATAGTTATCGTCATCATATCTAATGGTATTCCGAGTAAACCAATTATTCCTAATATGAAAAAGGCAGCAATAAAATTAGGAACCACACCAATTAATGATAGCTTGATATTTCTAAATAGAATTAAAAACATTGAAAAGATTCCTATCATCACTAATCCTAAAGTTAATATCTGAGATTTAAATAAACTTTGTAATAAATTATTAAATAATATTAAAACACCAGCTAATTTATATTCAGTGTCTTTTAATCCAATTTTATTTTGAAGATCAAAATTAATTTTGTTTAATAAATCATTTCTCCTTAAATTTTCTTGAGAGTCAATAATTCTTAAGCTTATTCTAGCTTCATTATCTTTTATGGAAATATATGGATCTATTATCTCTGTTTTAATATTGTCAGGAATTTTTGAATATAAAACACCCATTTCGAGTGTACCTAGTGGTTTATTATTATTTAATTGTGTAGCAACATCTATTATTGATGAAAATGATAAAACTTTACCTATCTGAGGAAGACTGTCTAGATAATTATGTACAGAAGTTATTATATTAATTTTATCTTTAGTGAACCAATATTTTTCATCGTTAGACTCTTCTTCATCTCCCCAATCCTCGAATTCATCATCTTCATCTGTTGAATTCTCATCCTTAGTATCAGGGAATTTTAATATAACTTCCAATGGTGTTGTACCCCCTAATTTTTCGTCTATGAGCTTCATACCTTTATATATTTCTGTATTTTTATTAAAGTAATTGATAAAACTGTTTTCGACCTCTAGCCGACTAATACCGATAGCACTTAAAATGATTATTATTCCTGTAAACAAAAAAATTATCTTTTTATTATTAATCGAGACATGAGCAAAAAAATAAGTAATTTTTGAGTCTTTCTCTTTTTTAATAGATATATTTTTCGTTGGTGTAAAATTTAGTAAAGTTGGCAGCAAAGTAAAAGTTATTATAAAAGAGGTGATCAATCCAAAAGACATCATCCAACCAAAATCAATGATTGGTTTAATCTCACTGAAAATTAACGATAAAAATGCAAAAATAGTTGTTAATACAGTGTAAAGTATGGGCCAAAACATTTTACTTGTAGTTAAAGATAATATCTCAAAAGTATTTTTTTTTGGGTAATCTTTTCTAATTTGTAAAAATCTGGTACTCATATGAATATTCATTGCCATTGTTAAAATTAACATTAAAGCAATAAAATTTGACGATATAACTGTTACTTTCCATCCTAAAATTCCAAGGAGACCCATCATAATGACAACCGAAAATAAGCAACTACTTATTGGGACCACAATCCAAATAAGCTTTCTAAAAACAAACCAAAGTGTAGCAATAATAAATAACAAAACACCAAGTCCAAAAACAACTATATCACTTTTAATGAATGTCATCATATCATCAGCAATCATAGGTATTCCTCCAAGATAAATCTTTGCTTTATCATTATAATTTTTGATGACTTCTCTAATTTCTAAAATATTTTCGTGATTTTGTTTTTTTATTTGATCTTTAAAATTTTCAATTTCTTCTCTAGAAATATTTTTATTATTTACTAGTTTTTTATTTGCTTTAATATTAATAATAATTCCACTGGTTTTACCATCCTCACTAATTACAAAATTTCTAAATACTGGACTATTTAAAATTTCATTAAAACCTCTATTTCTATCAACATTTTCATCTTTTAATGTTTTAAAATTTTCTAGCCTTTCATCCAAAGGTGCATCAGAATTATTTAATAAAGGGATATCTAGTAATGTAATTACACTATGAACCCAATCTAAGCTTTGAATTTTATACTTTAAACTTAATAAATTATTAATTGATGCATCTGTTACCATTCCTTCTTTAGGAGTGTAAGTAAGAACTAAAAAGTCTTTAGAGCCATAACGCTTAGTAACTTCTTTAAGATAAGCTAAATCTGGATCTCCCTCAATTAATAAAGTTTCGGATGAGGCGTCTAATCTAAAGTCTTTAGAATAATAACCAAAACTTAAAATAGTAACAACGAGCAGAATAAAAACTATTTTTGAATTTTTAAGAATTGAATTTTGATATAATTGAGCAAGCATCAAAACTCTTTATATTTTAATTTATGTAGATTGAGTATCCTTAAATTTAGTAAATTGTTCTTCAAATTCAAGCGTTACTTTACCTACAGGTCCATGTCTCTGCTTTCCGATTATAATTTCAGCCAAATGTGCAACTTCGTTCATTTTTGCTTGCCATTCTGCATGTTCTACTGTTGCTTCTCTTGGCTCCTTTCTTTGCAAATAATATCCCTCTCTATAAACAAACATGACAACATCTGCATCTTGTTCAATTGAACCTGACTCTCTGAGATCAGACAGTTGAGGTTTATGATCATCTCTTTGTTCAACTTGTCTTGATAACTGTGATAAAGCCACTACAGGAATCGATAATTCTTTTGCAATAGCCTTAAGGCCTTGAGTTATTTGCGAGATTTCTTGAACTCTACCGTCCTTATTAAAGGTAGTCCCTCTCATTAACTGAATGTAATCTACGATAATCATATCTAACCCAAATAATCTTTTGACTCGTCTTGCTCTGTTACTCATTGCAGCAATGCTTATTGCAGGAGTTTCATCTATGTAAAGAGGTAATTCAGAGATATTTTTTGAGGTTTCTAAAAATTTATCAAACTGTTCATCAGAAATTTTTCCACGTCTAATATCGTTAGATCTTATTCTTGCTTGTTCAGCTAAAATTCTTGTAGATAGTTGTTCAGATGACATTTCAAGTGAAAAAAAGGCTATAGTAGATTTTTTTCCACTACTCTGTAGTTTTTGTGCTGCATTAAAAGCAATATTAGTTGCTAAAGATGTTTTACCCATTGAGGGTCTACCAGCAATAATTATTAAATCTGATTGATGAAGTCCACCTAACCTATCGTCTAAATCTCGCAGACCAGTTGGAACACCAACTATACCTTCCTCATTTTTATAAGCTGCTGAAGCCATTTCAATTGTTTGCTTCATTGCCTCATCAAATTTTACAAGTGAAGAATTAAAAGATCCCTTCTCAGCAAGATCAAATAATAATCTTTCAGAATTTTCTATAATTATTTGTCCATTTGTATCAAGATCATTTAATTTAGCACTATCAATGGTTTGTTCTGATATTTTGATTAGCTCTCTTCTTACGAACATATCATAAATTATTTTTGAATATTCTGTTGCCTGGCGAACAGATGTGGAAAATTTTGTAATTTTTACTAAGTACTCTGGAACATCTAGATCATCTTTTTCATTTTCAAAATAATTTTTCAAAGTAATAGGGTTTGCTAACATTCCTTTATAAATAAGACTTTCGATTGCTTCATATATTTTTTGGTGCATAGGGTCATAAAAGTTTAAACTAGAAATAATTACACTTATTTCGTCAAATATTTCATTTGTAACCAAAATAGACCCAATTACCGCTTGTTCTGCTTCAATATTATTTGGAAGTTCTTTAAATTGATTTTTTACTATACTAAAATTATTTTCCATTTAGTTAATCTATATTACTAATTTAAAAAAAAAATTATCAATTATTATTGGGGAAAAAATTGTATAATTATTGAATGGTATCAGCTGATTGAACTACTATTACGATTTCAGCATCAACTTCAGAGTGTAAACTTATTTTTACTTTGAATTTACCTAGAGATTTAATCTCTGTTTCAGGTTGTATCATAGACGGCTTTATATCAATATTATCAACTTCTTTAATAAGTTTTGAAATTTCAGTTGGTTTTACAGAACCATAAAGTTCATTATTTTCTGTGCTTAGTTTTTTAACACCATATTCTTTACCACTTATTTTTTCCAAAATTGAGCTCGCTTCTTTTTTTTTTTCATTATCTTTTTTAGATAGATCAGATTTAATTTTATCAACTTCTTTTACATTTTCTTTTGATGCATAAAGAGCTTTTTTATTAGCTATTAAAAAATTTCTAGCATAACCTCTTTTAACGTCAATAATATCACCAATAGCCCCAATTCTTTTTACATTTTCTAATAAAATTACTTTCATTTATAACAGGGCCAGGTTTCTTGCTCTTTTAATTGAAAGAGACAGTTCTCGTTGTTTTTTTTGTGATACATTTGTAATTCTTGATGGTAAGATTTTACCATTTTCAGACATATATTTTTTTAAGAGCCTAATATTTTTATAATCTACCTTTGGAGCTCCTTTAATTGAAAGAGGACAGCTCTTTTTAAACTTGTATTTATTAGGTTGAAAAATACTTAGTTTTGCAAAATTGCTTTGTTTACCTTTTTTATTTCCACTTTGTCTTTTAGGCATGATTAATTTTTATTAACTTCCTTTTTTTCACTATCATCTTTTTTTATGAAATAATTAGTTTCTAAATCAAATTTTTTAACTCTTACAGTTAAATATCTTAATAGTTTTTTATCAATTGACTCATTTTTTTCTAATTCATTTATAACGTCACCTCTACCTTTAATTTTAAAATGAATATAACTTCCTTTTTTGTTTTTTTTTATTAAATAGGACAAATTGAGCAACCCCCAAATTTCTGTTTTAATTATTTCGCCCTCATTTTTTTCAACAATTTTAGAATATTTTTCTGTTAATTGCTTAATCTCACTTGGAGACGTATCTTGTCTAGCAATAATAGTATGTTCGTATAAATTCATTTAAGTTCTTTAATAAAAAGTGAGGATATACTATTATAAATGTTCAATTACAATAGTTAAAAAGGCAAAATAATTAGTTTTTTTTATATGTTTTCAGTAATTTTTCCGGGTCAAGGTTCTCAAGTTGTAGGTATGGGCAAAGAATTTTATGACAAATTTGATCTTGTTAAAAATTTATTTAAGGAGGCAGATGAAACACTTAATTTTAGTTTATCAAAACTGATATTAGAAGGACCAAAAAATGAATTAGATTTAACAATTAATACTCAGCCAGCTATATTCCTCATAAGTTATTCGATTTTCAATGTTATCAAAAATGAGTTCAATATTAATTTAGATAACGCAAAATATTTTGCTGGGCACTCACTTGGAGAGTATTCAGCACTATCGTCAGCAGGATATTTAAGTTTTGTAGAAACTTTAAAAATATTAAGAATAAGAGGAGATGCAATGCAAAACTCTGTCCCACAGGGAATGGGAGGAATGGTTGCAGTATTAGGATCATCTATAGAGGTAATTGAAAAATTATTAGAGAATAATAAGCATGAAATTAAAGCACAAATTGCTAATGATAATTCTGAAGGACAGATTGTAATTAGTGGTAAAAACAAAGATTTAGATAATTTAATAATAGTTTTAAAAGATAATTTAATTAAAAATATTAAATTACCGGTAAGTGCTCCATTTCATTGTAATTTGATGAGTCATGCAAAAAAGATTATGACAGAAGAATTAGAGAAGGTTAATTTTCAAGTATCAAAAAATCAATTAATTTCTAACGTTACAGCCCAAAAAATAAGTAATATTGAAGAATTAAAAAATTTATTAATAGAACAAATAGAAAATAGAGTTAGATGGAGAGAAAGCGTGATTAATATGATTAAAGATGATATAAATCATTTCATAGAAATTGGTCCCGGAAAAGTTTTATCTGGTTTGGTAAAAAGAATTAATCGTGAGGTAAAAATAGATACAATTAATACTCTAGAGGATATAAAAAATTTGAAAATATGAATGATTTAATGAAAAAAAATATTATAGTCACTGGAGCTACTGGTGGGATAGGAAATTCAATAATAAAGAAATTAAGTGAAGTTGGAGCAAACATACTAGCTACTGGAACTAAAATAGATAAATTAAAAGATCTTAAAGATAAATATGAAAATATTAAGATATCACAATTTGATATTTCTCAGAGTGATAAAATTGAAAAGTTTATTGAAAATTCTACTAATGATTTAGGTGGTAGTTTAGATTGTATCGTAAATAATGCAGGAATTACACAAGACAATTTAGCAATTAGAATGAGTTTAGAAGAGTGGAAAAAAGTAATCGAAGTTAATTTGACATCAACATTTTTAATGAGCAAATATGGAATAAAAAAAATGCTTAAAAATAAATCTGGAAAAATTATAAACATAACATCAGTTGTTGGACATACTGGAAATTTAGGTCAAGCCAATTATTCAGCATCTAAAGCAGGAATAGTTGCAATGTCAAAAAGTCTAGCAATTGAATATGCTAAAAAAAATATAAATGTGAACTGTATTTCTCCTGGTTTTATAAAATCAGCGATGACAGATAAAATAGATGAAAAATTTAAAGAATTTATTATATCAAAAGTACCCTCAGCTCGCTTAGGAGAGCCTGACGATGTTGCTAATGGAGTGCTTTTTTTATGCTCAAATTTGTCAAATTATATTAATGGAGAAACTTTAAATATTAATGGAGGTATGTATATGGCTTGACAAAATAAGTTTTTAAACTATTAAGAATTTATAACAAAAAGGATAGATATGTCAGAAGAAGTTTCAAGTAAAGTTAAGAAAATCGTAGCAGATCATTTAGGTATTGATGAAGCAAAAGTAACAGAAGAGTCAAGTTTCATAGATGATTTGGGTGCAGATAGTTTGGATACTGTTGAGCTAGTTATGGCTTTCGAAGAAGAATTTGGATCTGAAATATCAGATAGTGAAGCAGAGAAAATTTTAACTGTTGGTGACGCAGTTAAATTTATCGAAGGAAAAGCAAACTAAGCGCGTTAATGCCCTCTAAAACAGATGGGGTAATGATTATTTTATCCTCTCCATCAGGAGCTGGAAAAACTACATTAGTAAAAATGTTATCCAGTATAGATAACTTTGAGATATCCATATCACACACAACACGTAAACCCAGACATAATGAAACAAACAATAAAGATTATTTTTTTGTAAATGAAGATGAATTTAAAAGATTAATTAATAATGAAGAATTTTTAGAAAACGCAAAAGTATTTAACAATTTTTATGGTACAACCAGAACACCAGTAATTGATAAACTTAATAAAGGAAAAAATGTTTTGTTCGATATCGATTGGCAAGGTGCAGATCAAATTAAAAACAAAAAATTGGATTATAAATTAATAACTTTTTTCATATTACCCCCAAGTAAAGAAGTCTTGTTTGATAGACTTTCAAATAGAGATATGAAGGATAAACTTATTGCAGAAGAGAGAATGAAACAATTCGAAAGAGATGTATTACATTGGATAAACTACGATTATGTTGTTATAAATGATGATATTAAAAATTGTTTTCAAAAAATTAAAAACTTAATTGAAGCAGAAATAGATAGCGGTTCTAAAGATTATGATTTGGAATTTATTAGGAATCATGTAAATAAATTAACTTCTTAAATTTTCATATTCACTTGCCAATTGATAATATTGATTAAAATCTAAATTTTGTGGTCGAAGATTTAAATTTATATTAAGTTTATTTATGACGTTTTCATTTCCATTAAAAATTTGATTAAATGGTTTTTTAAGCATTTTTCTTCGATGATTAAAAAAAATTCTTGTAATTTTTTCTAAATTTTTTGAGTTTTTAATTGGATAGAAATTTTTTTTTGGAGTAAAAAAAAGTAGGGAACTATCTATTTTTGGTTTTGGATAAAAAGAAAAAGGTTTAATGTCACAAATTTTTTCAATCTCTAATTTCCAGTTACTTAAAATTGATAATCGTCCATATTGTGAAGTATTGAATTTAGCAATAATTCTATCAGCCACTTCTTTTTGAAACATAAGAATAAGATGATTAAACCAAAAATGATCTTTAAGATTTATTATCCATTTACTAAGTATTTCTGTTGAAATGTTGTAAGGAAGGTTCCCAAAGACTATTACTTTATCTTTTGAAATTAGATTTTCATCAATTTTTAATATATCGTTATTAATTATAGTTAATTGATCATTAAAAATATTACTTAAGTTATTTGATAAGTTTGTATCTTTTTCAACAACAAAAACTTTTTTTGGTTTTTGTTTAAGAATATAAGATGTTAAATTTCCTGTACCTGGACCAATCTCTAGGATTGTTTTATTCCTAATTTCAGTAATATTAACAATCTTTTCTAAAATTGTTTTATCTACAAGGAAATTTTGTCCTAAGCTTTTTTTTGCTTTAATCAATTTTTATCCAAAAATTTTATTGAATTTATTAAACTTAGAGGATTAGATAGGTTTTTACCTATCATTTTTTCATTTGGACCATGATCTGGTGATATTCTTGTAAATGGAAGGCCTAATGTAATATTAATAGCATCATACTCATGAATTGTTTTTAGAGGTGTTAAAACCTGATCATGATACATTCCAACTATAACGTTAAAATTTTTTCTGTTATTTTTCAAAAAAATTGTATCGGCAGGATAAGGACCAGAAACTTTAAATCCAATTTTTTTCATTAATTTTATCGTAGGTTTAATTATTTTTTCATCTTCATTAAATTTGTCAACACTCTCACAATGTGGATTAAGACCTAAAATTGCTATCTTAGGTTTAATATTTAAATTTTTTTCATAAAAATCATTAATTAATTCTATTTTTTGAATTATCATTTTTTGATTAATATTTTTAGCAACAAATTTTAATGGAAGGTGAGTTGTAATAGGGCAAACAGATAATCTTTTGTTATATATTAACATTCCTTTATTATTAATATTAAATTTTTCTGATATATATTCAGTCATACCAAGAAATTTTTTATTTAAGAATTTTTTTTTTGAAATTGGTCCATTAATTAGTTTATTTGAAATTCCATTATTAATTATATTGAAAGCTTCTTCAAAACATTTTTTTATATAAGAATTTGATTTAATTAAATTTTTTTTATTCAAATTATCTAATTTTACGTTAATTAGATTAATAGATTTGTTATTTAATGAATAATTTTTCAAATTGGTTGAATTAATTAATCTAATTCTCTTTTTGAAATTAAACTTTTTCATTTGACTTAATATTAATTTTTTTGAACAAATAATAATTAAAGGAGATTTATATTTTTTATATTTTAATGCTTTAAAAAAAATCTCCAAGAAAACACTATAAGGTTCTCCAGCAACTATTATAATAGGTTTATAATTCTTCAATTTTAATTTCTTTTTTTATTTTATCAAAATATATATTTGATAATTGGTTAAGTTGTTGATTAGTTGTTATTCTAATTAAATCTTTTAATTTTTTATCAATATCATATTTAATTTTATCCTCTTTAATATTATTCAACTTTACAATTAAAAAACCACCAGGAATAATTATAGGATTAGTATAATTTCCAACTTTTAAATTTATAATTTTATCCTTAATTTTGGGATTAAGAGAATTTTCTGCAAACCATCCTAATTCACCACCTGAAAACCCTGAGTTCGAAATACTATGCAGTGTTGCAGCATTAGAAAATCCTTTTTCACTTATGTCTTTTTTAATAATATTAAATTTTTGGTTTAGAGTTTGTTTTTCAGATATCTTAAATACTATCTCAGATATTAAAAAAGATTTAAACATTTTATTATTATCTTTTGTAATTTGTTTTTTTAATTCTACTTTGTTAATTTTTATTTTTTTTGAAAACTTTTGATAAATAAGCTCATTCCACAATGACTCTGTTGAAATTATTTCTTTAACATCTGACATTCTTATATCGTAGTTTTGTAGATGTTTGTTAAATGCATTGAGATTATTAAAACCCCTTTGTTTATATGTATTTTTTATTAATTCATTTAAATACCCATCATCAATATTAATTTCTTCAGAAGAAGCATTTTTTTTAATTTCAATTTCCTTTATTTTTCTTTTTATAAGAGAGTTAATAGATATTTTATAAATATCCTCTTTTTTCATTTCATTAATTTTACTATTGATAGCCTTTAAATATTTAGTTTCATTAAAAACATCAATTGATGTAATTATTTCATTATCAATTTTTAGTAAAATCTTATTTTCAATTGAAAATACATTCTTTAAAAAAATTAAGTTTATTATAACTATTACTAAAAAAACATTTTTTTTCATTAATTTTTAATTTTCGTATAAATCTTGATCTACTTTTGACTCATACTTAGTTAATGGAAATAGAGTAATAGAAAATAATAAATCCTCATTTGGTATTAAGTCTCTATCTTGATAGTATGTTTTTTTATATTTAATTCCAGCTATTAAACAGTCATTCTTGTACTCATAAACTAAATCATAATATTCGGTCAGGCTTATTTTTCTATTTCTTCTAGTATTAAATCTTAAAAAATTATCTTTATTTAGCTCAAGTTTTGTAGAATTTTCTATAAAGTTAGTTCCACCCATTTTCCCTCCAGTTTCAACAAAATTTAAACTTGTTACTAGATTACCAAAATCAAATATCGTACCTATTGAGTTATATTCAAAAGTTTGCATATCATTATCAACAGCAAAGTCATAATTCAAACCGAATAATTTAGACATTTGATAATTTGTTGACCCAAATAAATTAGATTGTTTTTCCCCAAGAGTACTAGTTGTAGGAATTGTATCTTGTTTTACATCTCTTAAAACAGTCGCTAAATTAATTTCAAAATATTTATTTATATCATCAATAGTTTCTTTTTTAAAATCTACTCCAAGGGTTAAAGATTTTCCAGATTCATAAGAATCACTTATTGACAACCTATTAATTGAAAAAATATTATTTGTATTTATTTGTCTTTCAGAGGCTGAGTGATTTTTCATATCTGTCGGATTATATCTAAAGGATATTTTTGGTATGATAGAATTTGAATATTTTTTATCTTCTTTGACGAGAGGCAATGATGTCTCGAAATTAATAATATTCATTAATTCCAATTGGGGACTTGATTTGTATCGGTTGTCATTCTTGCCAACAGTGTTTACATTTTTAAAATAAATTCCAATATTATTTTTAAAACCTCTTTTTGAAATAAAATCAACGGATTTAAAATCAAAATTATTATTGATTACAGTTTTTATATTATTAGTTTTTTGGTAATTATTGTTACCATTAGAATTAAAATTTAAACTTAATAAATCACCTGAAAATAAATTTTTTGAAAAAGAATAATAAGGTAAAACATATTGATACCGATCGCTATCTTTACCACTTAAAGTTTCATAAGCTTCTAAACTAGTATCAAAAGAGTAATCTTTATGATCTAAATTTAAATTTAAACTAGATGTTAGTTGATTTTTACTTTGAGGCATTATTTTTGAATTAGTATTTGTTAGATTAGACTCAAATATTTTTAAATAAGTATCATTGGTTACTTGTTCTAATGATAATTTAAGATCACTTTTATCAAAAGAGCTTAATTCTAAATCTAAGTTAAATTTGGCAAAAAAATGCCCTATGTTTTTTTTTTTATTTTCAGTAGTTATTGACTTATATCCATTCACAACACCGATATCACTTATTAATGATGATGATTTATTTTCCTGTCTAAATTCGTTCTGTATCATATAGATGTCTTTATCGAATATAGTAGGAGTAAAAGTTAGATCTTTATTATCAGCTAATATATGAAAATATGGTACGCGAATGGAAGACCCAAGGATATTTGAATTATTTAATTGTGGTTGAAGTAATCCACTTTGTCTTTTAACAGTTGGGTCTGGATGAAAAAATTTTGGAAAATAAAGGACTGGTATATCGTAGATTTTAAGTAAAGCATCCTTATATATAATTTGTTTTTTTTTTGAGTCATGCAAAATTTTATTTGAGCTTATACTCCATGGTGGGCATTTATCATTTAAGGCACAACTGGTAAAAATTCCTTTATTGATTGTTGTCAAATCTCCTTTTTTTTCAGATGAGACCCCATAAATTCTAGGGTCATTTTCTGAATTATCAAAACTATCCTTTTTAACCTTAATTTTAGTGTTACTAGCTATGAAGTTTTTATTTTTAATATTTATTATTCCATCATTGAATGAAATAAAATCTTGTTTGTCCTTTGATTGCTGGAAATTAGAAACAATTTCAATTTTTTTACCTTTAAGTATTCCCTCATTAACAGAATAATTAAATTTTTCGAATTTATAAAGTGTTGTATCATTATCATTTAAAGAAGATTTCTCAGATGAACTTAAAATCATCTCATTTTTTAAAAATAAAACATTCTTTGATAAAAATCTAAATTTGGACTCAATTATTGCTTCTGTTTTTCCGTTAGTAAATATTTTTTCAATGTTTTTAACATATGTAATTTTTTCTGAAATAATTATGTAATTATTAATTTTATCAAAAATCTTTACATTTCCATAAGCATTCAAGATATTTAGTATCTTATCATAAATAAAATTATCTGCTATTATTTCTAATCCATCCTCAGTTGTAGCTGTACCACCTTTATAACCCTTAATAATATTTCCATCATCGACAATTTCTATTTCAGTAACATCAAATGTGAATTGCTCACTAGCATTTGCGTTAACTATAATAAAAAAATTTAAAAATGATAAAAGTAGAATTTTTTGAATTTTAATTTTCATTAATATCTTTTAATAATAAACTGTTAGTTAATATAAGTATAAATATCGGTAAAAATATCGCAATTGATAAAGGTAGTCTTTCAGTACTACCAAGTACATAAAAGAAATTATTAATATAATAAATGATTACAGAAAAAAATAATCCTATTGAGATTTTAATAGTAGAGCTGTCAAAATATTTAATTCTAAGCATTAAGCACCCAGAGAAAATCACCATCATTAATAAGTATAATGGAAATGATATTAATTTTAAAATTTGAAGATTTACTTCAGTCACAGAATAATTCAATCTTATATAATTTTTACGAAGCTCATAAAGTTGAATAATACTTAATGCAGATAAATTTGAATATAAACTTTGTATTCTTTTATAATCAAAATTTGTTTTAAGTTTTATTTGCCCTTTATTTTCATAATTATTTTTAATATAAATTTTTGCATCAAATATAATCCATTCCTTATCTGTAATATCAATTTTTTCACTTTTAATATTTCTTATTGATTTAAAGTTGGAGTCAAATTCTGTTATAAAATTTCCAATTAAATAATTTTGATCTATTTTTGAGGAGTTTATAATTAAAACCTTATTATTAATCTTATCTTTTATCCACAAACCATTTTTAGTAATTACCGCTAAATGTCTCTCATCTGAAGTATATTGCGATTTCAACTCAAGGTAAAAACTTTTTAAATTTGAGGAAAAATTATAAAAAAAGATAGTGACAAATATTCCAATAAGTATGGATAATATACCAATTATTGTAAATATTCTTGAATTTTTTAAACCTGTATACTTAAATATATCAATTTCTTTATTATCAAAAAGTTTAATAAAAAAAAGTTGAGTACTTATTAAAAAGATAAAAGGGAAAATTTCAAAAATCATTGAGGGTGCATTTAATGCAGTAAGAAATAATGGAAAAAAGTTATTTACATTTATTTCTTTAAAGAAATCTAATTCACTCAATAGATTTAGAATAAATACTAAACTAGTTATAACTAAAACTACATAAATAAAACATCTTAAGAATAAAGTAGTTAAAAATTTTATGTAAACTTTCATATCTTATTTTTTTTGAAATATATAAAATTATAAAAAAACGTAATATATAAAATTAAGAATAAACAAAATGGAATGATAATAATCTTGAAGTTTGGTATAATAGTATCAGAAATTAATCTTATTGTTGTTTCTGAAAATATTATAACTATTAAACCAATTAAAAAAGTTAAAATTTTAAGTCTTAAGTAATTAGAATTTTCTTTAGATAAAATAATCAGCATAAAAGGGACTAAAGTTAAAATTGGAATATAAAGTGGTATAATAAGTCTTTTATAAAATTCCTTAAAGATATTTGTTATATTTTGAATACTGCAATTTGGTATTTTTTTATTAATTGTTTTTTTTTCTATGAAATCAAGCTTATAAATTATTCCTATACATCTAAGAAGATTTAACGAGGAGATTTCTTGTGTTTTAGCATATGTAGTAGTGTTAGATTCAAGACTTTTTAAAATAAAATCAGATTTTGAAAAGCTTATATTAGTGATCTCATCATCTTTTTTACTTATTGTTTCACCATCAAACAAAACTAAGACAGGTGTATTATTTATTTCTTTAAATTTTCCCTTTTTTGCATAAGTGATTTGAAAATTTGAAACACCAATATTTTTTTTTAAATATAAATTATATAGATTCCCTTCATTGTCTTTTCTTTCACTAAAAATAGTTACACCTTTAATTGTATCATTAAATTTCTGTTTTTTTATAAAATTTCCTAAAAAATTTACCTTAGATTCTTTTAAAAAAGATCTTGCTAGCTCTTGCGATTTTGGAACAACGAATGCAGTTAAAGAAATTTGAATAAGTAATAAGATTATAGAAAATTTAAAAAAAAAATTTATAATTTGAATTTTATTTACTCCAAAATTCCAAAAAATCATTAATTCGTTGTTTTTTTCGTATCTTCCAGTTATGTAAAACAAACTGAAAAATAATACAAAAGGAAGTAATTTACTGAATATTTTAGGAAAATTAAGTAATGAAAATTTGATGTAAACTAAGAAATCTCGCCCATCCTCAATCATGATGTCTAAGAAATTAACTGCTTGAAAAACCCATATAATCACACTCGCACTTACTAAAGCGATTATAAAGAAGGTCATGCAATCCATAAGTAATTTTCTAAATATTATCTTTTTCATTGAAATATGATTATTTTATTAATATATAGCACTCTACTCGCAATGAGTGTATTTAAAATTTATGACTGTTACAATTAATTATAAAAGCTCAAATAATAAAAAAAAACCAACTAATTTGGTCTTATTTGTTGACGAAAAATTCAACATTATGAATTTAAAGAAATATATTTCTAACAATGAATTTTTATATATTTCAGATTTATTAAAAAAAAGCGATCTAAAAAAAAAATTACTTATATTTGAGATAAATTCAAAAAAAAAAATAATCCTTGTATCAATCAAAAAAGATATAAAAATTAATGAAGTTGAAAATTTAGGTGCAGAATTTTATGCATACATCAATTACGGTGAAAAAAATAGTTATTTAGTAAATATAGATACTATAGATAGTAAGATTAGTAATTTGATAGGATATTTTTTACATGGGCTTAAATTAAAGTCATACGAATTTAATAAATATAAAACAAAAAAAATAAATAGATCATTATTAATTAATGTAACTGGAAAAAAAAATAAACTTTCTATTAATGATGAATTAAAATTTAAAGCATTGGAAGAAGGAACATTTTATGCAAGGGATTTAGTTTCAGAACCAGGAAATATTTTACATCCTGATGAATATTCAAAAAGAATAGTGTCTCTTAAAAAAATTGGATTGAAGATAGCAGTTTATGATGAAAAAAAATTAAAAAAATTAGGTATGAATTCTCTTCTTGGTGTTGGCCAAGGAAGTATAAGGGGATCATATTTGGTAACTATAGAATGGAATGGAAAAAAAAATAACTCAAAACCTCTTGCTTTTGTTGGTAAAGGAGTTTGTTTTGACACAGGAGGAATTTCACTCAAGCCAGCAAAATTTATGGAAGATATGACTTATGATATGGCTGGATCAGCAGTAGTTGTCGGTTTAATGAAAAATTTAGCAATGAGGAAAGCTAAAGTTAATGCTGTTGGGGTTGTTGGTCTTGTTGAAAATATGCCTGGTGGTAATGCACAAAGACCTGGAGATATAGTAAAATCATATAGTGGAAAAACAATTGAAATACTTAATACTGATGCTGAGGGAAGATTAGTACTAGCTGATGCACTCACATTTACTGAAAAAAAATTTAAACCTCAATTTATGGTTGACTTAGCAACATTAACTGGTGCAATTATTGTTTCTTTAGGATCTGAGTACGCTGGATTATTTTCAAACGATGATAAATTGTCAAAACAAATTATTAATGCCGGTGAAAGTGTTGAAGAAAAAGTTTGGAGAATGCCTTTACATGAAAATTTTGATAAACTTATAAATTCTAAAAATGCAGATATGCAAAATATTAATTATGTAGGTGGAGCTGGTTCAACTACAGCTGCACAATTTCTACAAAGATTTATTTTGAATAAAACACCTTGGGCACATCTTGATATTGCTGGTATGGCGTTTTCAAAATATGGAGGTGCTTTGAATTCAGGTGGTGCAACTGGATATGGAGTGAGGTTACTTAATAAATTAATTGAGGATTACTATGAATAATATAGAAAAAACACTATCTATAATAAAACCTGATGCAGTTGAAAGAAATTTAGAAAATGAAATCAAAGAGATGTTTAAAATTAATGGTTTTAACATATTAAAAGAAAAGAAAGTTCAAATAGAAAAATCTGAAGCTGAAAAATTTTATAAAATTCACCAAACTAAGCCATTTTACAATGATCTTTGCGAATATCTTTCTTCTGGACCTATTGTTGCAATGGTTTTAGAAAAAGAAAATGCCATATTGGCAAATAGAGATTTAATGGGAGCAACAAATCCAGGAAATGCAAAAGAGGGTACTATTAGAAAAAAATATGGAATTTCTATCGATAAGAATTCAGTTCATGGTTCTGATAGTATAGAAAATGCAAAAATTGAAATAGATTTTTTCTTTAAGGATTAAATATTTTTAATATAGCTTTAGGATATAGTTTGTGTTCTTGAGCTAAAATTTTTTTTGCGAGTTTTTTTGGTGTATCATTGCTTTTAATCCTTACTTTTTTTTGCAAAATAATTTTACCCGAGTCTAACTTTGAGCTTACAAAATGAACTGTACAGCCTGAGAATTTTTCTTTTTTATTAATTGCTCTTTGATGAGTATTTAATCCTTTATACTTTGGAAGAAGAGAAGGGTGGATATTTAATATTTTTCCTTTAAAGTTTTTAATAAAATTTTTTGATAAAATTCTCATGAATCCAGCTAAACATACACAATCTATTTTATTCTTTTTTAACTCAAAAATAATCTTTTTTTCTGCAAGATTTTTATTTTTAAAATCAATTATTTTTTTTTTAATTTTGTAATGTTTTGCATAATTTAAACCTTTTGCATAAAGATTATCAGTAATAATTAGTTGAATTAATATTGGAGACTTTCTTTGTTTAGAAAATTTTATTAGAGACTTTAAATTACTTCCATTACCTGAAATAAAAACTGATGTTTTTATTTTATTTGATCCAGTTAATAGAGCCATTTAATTTTACTTTATTTTTTCCTTTAGAAATTTTTCCAATTTCATATGGTTTAAATTTTTGTCCAAAATATTTTTTGACTTTTTTTAAATTTTTAGGACTAATTATTAAACAAAATCCAACCCCACAATTAAATGTTTTAAGCATTTCTTCATCTGAAATAGAATTATTTTTTAACCATGAGAAAATTTTTAAACTTTTAATTTTACTTAAATTTATATTTGCAACTAAATTTTCAGGAATAATTCTTTTTATATTATCAGCAATGCCTCCTCCCGTAATATTGGCACATCCCTTAATTAAATTTTTATTAACTAATTTTAATATTTCTTTTACGTAGATTTTTGTTGGTCTCAATAATTCAGTTTTTAAAAATTTGTTTTTTTTAATATTTATTTTTTTTTGTTTAAGAAGGTATCTTACAAGAGAATAACCATTAGAATGAAGCCCACTTGAAGGAATTGCTAAAATTAAGTCATTTTCTTTAATTTTTTTTTTGTTTAAAATTTTATCTTTGTCAACAATACCCACTGCAAAACCTGCAATATCAAATTTGCCTTTCTCGTAAGTATCAGGCATTTCTGCTGTTTCCCCACCAACTAGTTCACACATAGATTGATTACAACCATTTATTATACCTCTAATTATTGATTTCATTTTAGTTAAATTAATTTTATTGATTGATATATAGTCTAAGAATAAAAGAGGTTTAGCGCCCTGAACAATTAAGTCATTTACGCTCATTGCAACCAGGTCAATTCCAATAGTGTCATACTTATTTAAAATATTTGCAATTTCAATTTTGGTTCCAACACCATCCGTACAAGCTACAATTTTGGGCTGTTTTATACGACTTGGTATGTCCGATATAGAGCCAAAACCACCAATATTGCTAAACTTTTTTTTGCCCTTTTTTTTTGATGAGATAGAAGAAATGAAACTTACAAAATTATCTGCAGCTTTAATGCTAACTCCACTTTGTTTATAAGTATATAATTTTTTATTCATTTATATATTTTATGAAATTTAATTCTCAACTTTTTAATTTTAAAAAACTATATATTCAATTTTACTTTCTTGCTGTGTTAAATATTTTTTTTTCCACAGAAAATATTTATGCTAAGACCTTTTCCATTAACAATATTGAAATTTCTACTCCTTTTCAGATAAATTTTGACAAAAATGAGGTGATAGATGAAGGATTTATCCAAGCATTTGATCAAATGATTTACACCATTGTTCAAACTAAAGATCAAATTAAACTAGAAAATATTTCATTAAATTCGATAAAAGGAATGATAGAGACATTTTCAATAAAGGAGGAAAAATTTATTGATAACATATATTACTTATCATTAAAGGTAACATTTAATAAAAAAAGAATATTTAATTTTTTACAAAGAAAAAATATATATCCGTCTTTACCTATTAAAAAAAAAGTTTTTTTAATACCTATTATTCTTGATCAAAGTAAAGAGGAAATTTTAATGTTTTCTGAAAGCTATCTATTTAATAATTGGAATTCAAATATTAAGAACTATCATTTACTAGAATACATATTACCAACTGAAGATCTTGAAGATTTCAATTTAATAAAAAATAGATTAACAAATTTAGAAAATTATGATTTTAATGAAATAATTAAGAAATATAATACAAAAGATTTTATTATTACCATTGTTTATAAAGATATAAACGAAATTAGAGTATTAAACCGAATTAATTTTGATGAAAAATCATATTTAAAAAATTTGAAATTTGAATATTTTGATTTAAATAATGAAAATGAAATTAAAAAATTTACTAATGAATTAAAAAATATATACGAAAATTACTGGAAATCTAAAAATGAGATAAATACTTCTGTAAAATCTTCTTTCACTATATCAGTTGATAATACAAATAATCTTAAAATTTTTGAATTAGAAGAGAATTTATCTAATATAGATTTAATTCATAATTTTCATATTTATAAATTTAATAATAGAAATAATATTTATAAAATTATATTTAATGGCTCACCGAATTATTTTCTTAAAATAATGAGAGAAAGAAATTATGAGTTTGATACATTTAATCAAGTATGGGAGTTAAAATGAAAAATTTGAACCAATTAATTTTAGATTTTAATTATGAACAAAACTTCCAAGATCAAGATTTTTATGTTTCTAAAAGTAACGAATATTCATTTAAATTATTAAGTAGTTGGCCAAAATGGGAAAAAAATTTCATCAATTTAATAGGAGAAAAATATTCTGGTAAAACACATCTTATAAATATTTTTTTAAAAAAATTTAGAGGAATAAAAGTAGAGTCAAAAAATATTAATAATAAATTTCTAAATGATATAAAAATCCACGAAAATATTGTTATTGAGAATCTTAATGAAAAAGTTGATGAGAAATTGCTTTTTACATTGTTCAATATTATTGATCAAAGTAATAAATATTTAATTGTAACAACAGAAAAGCCAATAGTTAATTTTAAATATGCATTAAATGATTTAATATCAAGATCTAAAAACTTTCTTCTATCTACTATAGAAAAACCAGACGATGACCTTATGTTTGCATTAATCCTGAAAAATCTATCTGATAGACAAATATCAATAGATAAAAAATTAATAAATTTTATTATTAAAAGAATTGACAGATCGTATGGCAAAATATTTGATTTTATATATAAAATTGACAAAATTAGTTTAAAAAGAAAAAAACCAATCGATTTTAAAATTATTAAAGAAGTATTAGAGGAATAATTGAATAAATACAGAACTCATAATTGTAATGAATTAAAGCTAAAAGATATAGGTAAAGAAATTTCTCTATCTGGATGGATTAATAAAAAAAGAGATCATGGCAATCTTTTGTTTGTTGATCTAAGAGATAACTATGGAGTTACTCAATGCATTATAGATAAGGAAAATCAAAATTTTTTAAAATTAGAAAAAATTCAATTAGAAACAGTAATTAAAATACAAGGTAAAGTTATTAATCGATCTAATGAAACAATAAATAAAGATATTGATACTGGAGAAATTGAAATCGTAATAAATAATTTTGAAGTCCTAGGATCTTGTAAAGAACTACCAATGCCTATTTTCAGTGACCAGGAGTATGCAGAGGAGATAAGATTGAAATATAGATTTTTAGATTTGAGAAGAAAAAAAATTCATGAAAATATAATTTTAAGATCTAAGGTGATTTCTTTTATTAGAAATGAAATGGGTAAATTAGGCTTTTTAGAATTTCAAACTCCAATTTTAACCTCCTCTAGTCCTGAAGGTGCTAGAGATTTTCTTGTTCCTAGCAGGTTAAATCCAGGTAAATTTTATGCTTTACCACAGGCTCCTCAACAATTTAAGCAGCTAATAATGGTATCTGGTTTTGATAAATATTTTCAAATTGCACCATGTTTTAGAGATGAAGATGCAAGAGCAGATAGAAGTCCAGGTGAATTTTATCAATTAGATATAGAAATGTCTTTTGTAGAGCAAGAAGATGTTTTTGAAGTGGTAGAAAAATTATTAGTCAACACGTTTAAAAAATTTTCAAATAAAAAATTAGTGAATGAAAAATTTCCAAAAATTTCATACGCAGATGCAATGTCAATGTATGGAAGTGATAAACCTGATTTGAGAAACCCTTTAATTATAAATGATATAACAAAAATATTTGAACGTGAAGATGTTACATTTGAAATTTTTAAAAAGTTAGTAAAATCTGGCTCTAAAGTTCGATGTATTAAAACGAGAAAAACTAAAGACAAACCAAGAAGTTTTTTTGATAATATTGATAAATGGGCAAAACAAATAGGCGCATCAGGTTTAGCCTATTTTACATTTGAAGGAGAGAAAAATCTTTCTGCTAAAGGACCAATAGGAAAATTTTTTTCAAAAGAGTCTCTACAAGAGATTATGAAAATAACAAATTCTCATGTGGGAGATAGTATTTTTATGGCTTGTGGCAAACAACAGGATTTAGAAACAATTACATCTCAAGCAAGAGATAAAATAGCAAATGACTTAAATTTAATTGATGAAAATGTATTTGCATTTTGTTGGATCGTAGATTATCCAATGTTTGAAAAGGATGATATCACAAACAAAATTAAATTTAGTCATAACCCATTTTCTATGCCACAGGGTAACTTGACAGAAAGTGATTTTGAAAACCCTTTAAGCATATCAGCATTTCAATACGACATAGTATGTAATGGTATAGAACTGTCGTCAGGAGCAATCAGAAATCATAAGCCAGAACTAATGTATAAACTTTTTTCTATTGTAGGTTATGATAAAGATCAAGTAGATGTAAAGTTCAGTGGAATGATAAATGCTTTAAGTTATGGTGCACCACCACATGGAGGAATAGCGCCTGGTATAGATAGAATCGTTATGTTGTTGGCAAACGAAAAGAATATTAGAGAAGTTACAATGTTTCCAATGAACCAAAATGCTCAAGACTTAATGATGAAAGCACCTTCAGAAATTAATGAAGATCAACTTAAAGAACTAAATATTGCTTTAAAACAAAAAAAATAAGATTATTTATTACCTTTTAAATTTATTTTTATATCTGAAAGGTCAACTAAATTTTTTTTATAATTATTTCTTACGAAACCTTTGCTAGTGATATCTTTTACAATTTTCAATAATTGGTTTTGATCCTCAGAATTTTTCTCATCATTCGGGATAACATCGTTTCCCCCAATTGAAGGTGTGTGGGCTAGATCTTCTCTATTCTGATATGAGATAGCAAGTTCTCTGAAAATATAATCTAATATTGATGTTGCGCTTAAAATTCGATCGTTACCTTGTACTTTTCCAGACGGTTCAAATTTTGTCCCTACATAGGCGCTTATAAATTCATCTAATGGGACCCCATATTGAAGTCCCAAGGATATAGCAATTGCAAAATTATTCATTAAAGCTTTGACTAATTCACCTTCTTTACTGGTATCAATAAAAATTTCCCCTATTTTACCATCTTCATACTCTCCAGTATGCAGGTAAACTTTATGATCCCCTATAGTTGCTTTTTGGATATAACCTTTTCTTCTATCAGGCATCCCAAATCTTTTTCCATTTTTTTCTGAAGAATTATTTAAATTATTAATAATGTTATCTTTACCAGAAGTTTTTATTTGATTGACTTTCTGTAACTCTTCAATGTGATTATTTATAATAACTTTATTGTTATTTGGATCAAGACTTTTAGTTTTTCGGTTGTCTAATTTAACATCTAAAACTTCAAATTTACCATCATCTCTTTTTTCTAAATTTTTTAATTCATTCTCATTTATATCATCTAGAAAATGATTTACCTTAAAGGTACATGTGTAATAGGTCTCAACTAAATATTTTGCCATTTTGCCTCAATTTATTTTAAGTTTTGAATAATGAATCAATTTATTTATATACAAATTCATATTTTAGTCTAATTTAAATTTTACAATTTTTAATTGTATAATTTTACAGATTTTTATGTTGACACAATTTAAAAAAATTTTCACTTGGTGGAATCAAGATACAATTGGAACAAGATTAAAAACAATTTTTTTTGGAAAATTGGTTGGAAGTGACAAAATAGGAAACAAATATTATGAAAGCAAAAATGGAAAGAGATGGATAATTTATGCCGAGTCAATTGACGCCTCAAAAATTCCAGTAGAATGGTATTCGTGGATACATTTTATGCCAAATAAAATAGAAAAAAAGCATGATCTAGAAAAATATGAATGGCAGAAACCTCATCAGTCAAATTTGACAGGTACTGAAAAATCATATTATCCAAATAAAAATAAAGATGTTATTAAAAAAAAATATACTAGTTGGAAAGAATAAGATTTCTTTATTATTTTTTTTTATAATATGGTTTTTTATTTTTGTGAATAACTCAATCTCTAAAGATAATTTGGATGGTACTTATACTAATTTAAAAATATTAGATAAGATTAGTTCAAAAAACACATTAGTAAAATTAAAAAATGGTGAGTTAACTAAATTTAACGATCTATCATTAAAAAGTTTAAAATGTAAAAATTCAGAGTTTGATGATAATCCCGATATAACAGCTTACATTCAAGTCCAAGACTTAACAAATAATAACAATAACGAGGTATTTGTTTTTAATGGATGGATGTTTTCCTCAAGTCCTTCAATAGCACCTTTTGATCATCCAGTGTATGATATTTGGTTAGTAAGCTGTTATTAAATAATAGTTTCATTATCAAGCCAACCTACATTAAAATTGGACTCAATAAATTTCTTATGATTTAACAATTTTTTGTGAAGTGGGATAGTCGTAGTGATACCCTCTATAACAAATTCATCCAATGATCTATTCATTCTTTGAATTGCTTCGGTTCTATTTCTTCCATGGCAAATTAATTTACATATCATACTGTCATAATATGGAGTTACTTTATAACCTTGAAATATTGCACCATCTACTCTCGTTCTAAAACCAGATGGTTGGTGGCACATACTAATTATTCCAGGCGATGGTTGGAAATTTTTACTAGCATCCTCAGCATTAATTCTACATTCTATTGCATGACCCCTTGGATTTATGTCGCTTTGTTTAAGAGCTGTTTCTCCAGAATATGCGATCCAAATTTGCTCTTTAATTATATCAATACCAGTAACCATTTCAGTCACAGGATGTTCTACTTGTACCCTTGTATTCATCTCTAAAAAGTAAAATTTTTCATTTTCATATATAAATTCTACTGTTCCAGCGCCTATATAGCCTATTTTTTCTACCATTCTTAGAGTACTTGAAAAAAGATTTTTTCTAACCTCATCATTTAAAACAGGGCTAGGTGTTTCTTCAATTAATTTTTGATGCCTTCTTTGAACTGAACAATCTCGTTCGTGAAGATGTACAACATTATTTTTTCCTGCTAAAATTTGAACTTCTATATGTCTAGGATTTTGAAAATATTTTTCTATATACACCTCATCATTACCAAAATATTTTTTAGCCTCAGATTTTGCTGTTAAAAATAATTTTTCAAATTCTTCTTCTTTATAAACAATTTTCATACCTTTTCCTCCACCACCGCCTGAAGCTTTAATTAAAATGGGAAAACCAACATTCTTACATATTTCTTTTGCTTGAATAATATCTTTTACACCACCTTCAGATCCTTCTATTACAGGTAGTCCATATTCTTTTGCTATACTTTTAGCTTGAATTTTATCTCCCATCATTTCAATATGTTTTGAACTCGCACCAATAAAATTAATTTTATTATCTTCAAGAATTTTTGCAAAGTTTGCATTTTCAGATAAAAATCCATATCCAGGATGAACAGCATCTGCTTTAGTAAGTTCTATTGCAGACATTAAAGCAGGTATGTTTAAATAACTATTTGCAGGTTGATGTGATCCAATACAAACACTTTCATCTGCCATTCTCACATGCATACTTTCTTTATCAACATCAGAATGAACTGCTACAGTTGGAATTCCCCATTCTTTACACGCTCTTATAATTCTAACCGCAATTTCTCCTCGGTTTGCAATTAAGATTTTTTTAAACATTAATTTATTCAAGAATAATTATAGTTTGCCCAAATTCTACTGGCTGACCATCTTCAACACATATTTCTTTTACAATTCCATCTGATGATGAAGGAACGTGATTCATAGTCTTCATTGCTTCAACAATCATTATTGTATCACCTTTTTTAATTTTTTTTCCAACTTCAACAAATTTTTTTGCACCTGGTTCTGGAGCGTGATAAGCAGTCCCGATAATCGGCGATGTTATCTCAATCCCATTTTTAGTTTTTTCCTTATTTATTACATTCTCATTGGGAGTACTATTTGATAGGTTTGATGGACTTGTTTGTAGATTACTCATAGAAATATTATTTTTTGAGACTTTTATCTTTTTATCTTTTTCTGTAATTTCTATTTCTGAGAGATTAAACTCATTTAAATATTCACTTAATTCTTTGATTATACTTTTATCTACTTTCATTTTCTATGATCTTTTGTATTGAAATTATGGCCAAAATATATCCCTCTGATCCTAAACCAAAGATACCTCCTGTTGCAATATCACTAATTAGGGACTTATGCCTAAATTCTTCTCTTTTATAAATATTTGAGATATGCAATTCAATAATTGGTTTTTTAAATATATTAAGAGCGTCTCTAATTGCAACTGACGTGTGAGTGAAACCCGCGGCATTAATGATAATTCCATCATGTTTATTTCTTGCTTCTTGTATCAAATTTACAATTTCACCCTCAATGTTAGATTGAACAAATTCTAAATTAATTTGAATTTCATTAGCTTTTTTTAAACATTCTTTTTTTAAGCTATCAAATGTTATTGATCCATATTGTGATTGTTCTCTTTCTCCTAATAGATTAAGATTAGGTCCATTAATAACTATAATTTTATTATTCATTCACCATTTATATACGATGAAAAAAGTAAAAAAAATAAAAATTAGGGCAAATGGCAAAACAAAATTTATACCTGAAAATTATAAAATGTCAGATTTAATCAAATTTTTAGATGTACGTTTAAAAAAAGTAGCTATTGAACTTAATGGAGAAATAATAGAAAAAAAAAAAATAAAAAAGATTAATCTTAAAAATAATGATAAAATTGAAATAGTACATTTTATTGGAGGTGGGTAATTTGAGGAAAGACAAACTAATTATAGCAAAACAAAAGTTTACTTCTCGATTAATAGTTGGAACAGGCAAATATAAAAGCATGACTGAGTGTGCTAAAGCAATTAAACTTTCAGGTGCTGAAATTGTGACTGTTGCAGTTCGAAGGGTAAATATAACAAATAAAAAAAAACCACTTTTAATGGATTATGTAGACCCAAAAAAAATAAAATATTTACCAAATACAGCTGGATGTTTTAATTCTCAAGAGGCCCTTAGAACTCTTAGGCTTGCTAGAGAAATTGGAGGTTGGAAGTTAGTAAAATTAGAAGTTTTAGGAGATAAATTAAATTTATTTCCTGATATGATTGAAACTTTAAAATCGACAGAAGTTTTAACTAAGGAGGGTTTTAAAGTTTTAGTTTATTGCAATGATGACCCTCTGATGGCCAAACGACTTGAAAATGCAGGTGCTAAGGCTATAATGCCTTTAGCAGCACCAATAGGTTCTGGGCTTGGTATACAAAATAAAATAAATATTAGAATAATTAGAAAACAAACCAAACTTCCTGTAATTATTGATGCTGGACTAGGTCAAGCGTCAGATGCAGCTATTGCAATGGAATTGGGTTGTGATGGAGTATTAGTTAACACTGCAATAGCAAAAGCAAAGAAACCATTTGAAATGGCACTTGCTTTTAAAAATGCCGTTATAGCAGGTAGACAATCTTTTAATTCTGGTAGAATAGAGAAGACGTTAATGGGGAATCCGTCATCACCAACTAAAGGCTTAATCTAATTTTTTTTGTAGTATTTCTTTTTTCTGAATGGTTTTTTTTTAAATTTCTTACTATCCTCTTTTTCAAGAATCTTATCTTCTTTAATTTGTAAATCTAAATTTTTTAATTTTTCAAAATACTCAATAATTTCGATTATCTTTTTTGATTTATTTTGAAAGTTAATTATATATTCATTAATTGTAAGTGATGGATCACTTATAATATCTATTGTCATTTTATTTTTTTTTTCAAAATATGTTAAATCATTAATAAAGTTTTCTTTTAAAAAATCAGAAATTTTCTCACAAACTTTTAATTCTACAAATTTTGCTTTATTTATAACTGCTTTCAATTCTACTGTTTTAAGCAATTTTTGAGAAAAAGACTCATTTGTAAGTGATACTTTCCATTTAATTGCACTTTCTCTTAATCTTTGTCTTGACATTTCTAAGAGACCAAAGTTACTTATTCTTCCAATTTGAATACGCGCTCTATCCGTTCTACATTTTTCTTTGAGTTTTTTTTCAACCAATCTTCTATTTAAATAACTAAGCATATCAATAAAATCAATGATGATTAATCCTGATAAATCTCTAATTTTAATTTGTCTTGATATTTCTTCAGCAGCTTCAATATTTGTATCTAATGCAGTACTTTCTACATTTTTGCCCTTAATAGAGCTGCCAGAATTTATATCTATTGATACTAAAGCTTCAGTTGGATTAATGACCAAATACCCACCTGATTTTAATTTTATTTCTGACTCAAATATTTGATTTAGTTTTTGTTCAATATTTTCTTGTATGAACAATGGAATTTTGCCTCTATATTTTTTGACTTTTTTTACACTTGAAGGCATAATCATTTTCATAAAAGATTGAGCTTTTTTATAACCCTCATTACCTTCTATAATAACGTTTTGAGTATTGTCATCAAACATGTCTCTCAGAGTTCTTTTTATAATTTCACTTTCTTGATGGATTAAGGATGGAGCAATTGAATTTATTGCGTTATCTTTAATTTGGCTCCAAGTTTTAATTAAAGTATTCAAATCATTGTTAATTTCATTTTTTGTTTTATTACTACCAGCAGTTCTAACAATTAAACCCATTTCTTTTGGGATTTCAATTTCGTTTAAAATAGTTCTAATTTTTTTTCTGTCTGCTGGATTAAATATTTTTCTAGAAATACCACCTCCTTTTGGAGTATTAGGCATCAATACTATATATTTTCCTGCAATAGAAATAAAAGTGCTTAAAGCAGCACCTTTTTGCCCTCTTTCATCTTTTATAACTTGTATAAGAATTACTTGATTTGGTTTAATAACTTCTTGAATTTTATATCTTTTAAATTTTAATTTATTTTCTTTTTTTTTTTCCTTTTCTTCATCAAAATTATCTTTATTTTCAGTTTCTTCGTTAATCTCTTTTTCTATAGGATCATCAATTTCTAATTTACCTTTTGCAATATTTTCTTCCTCTTTGGCTTCTATTTGTTTTGAAAGTTCTTCTCGTGCTTGTTCTTCCTCTTTTTTTATTTTTTCTAAATCACCTTTAGGAATTTGATAGTAATCTGATTGAATATCATTAAACGATAAAAAACCATGTTTCTCTCTACCAAAATCAATAAAAGCAGCCTGAAGCGATGGTTCTATTCTACTAACTTTACCTAGATAAATATTATTTTTAATTAAATTATTCTTTAGACCTTCATATTCATAGTCTTCAATATTCTCATTTGACTTAAGAACAACTCTAGTTTCGTTTGGATGCGATGCATCGATATATAAATTTTTTTCCATAATATTTTGATTAATTGATACATTTATTAATTAGTTTAATTAATTTTGTTAAATTCTGTTGCCTTATCTTTAACAAATTACAGGTTATAATGGAATTAAAATGAATAAGTTTTTTAAAAATATTTTAATAGGAATATCTACGTTATTTTTAATTGTAATAATCAGTATTCTTAGTATTTTATGGACTTATTCAAATAATATCCCAGATTATAAATTTCTTAAAAACTATAAGCCTCCTGTTTCAAGCAAAGTATACTCTGGCGATGGAGAGCTTGTTGCTGATTTTTCAAAAGAAAAAAGAATCTTTGTTCCTTACAATTCTATACCAAAAAAAGTTATTAATTCATTTTTATCTGCTGAGGATAAAAATTTCTTTTTTCATCCAGGAGTTGACGCAAAAGGAGTGTTAAGAGCAATTATTAATAATATTAAAAATTTGATTTATTCAAAAAGATTAGAGGGAGCATCAACAATTACTCAGCAGGTTGCTAAAAATTTTTTATTATCTAACGAGGTAAGCTTAAATAGAAAGATAAAAGAGGCCATTCTAGCTTTTAGAATAGAAAGAGCATTATCTAAAGAGAGAATATTGGAATTATACTTAAATCAAATATATTTAGGAAGTGGAACTTATGGAGTTGCAGCAGCAAGTTTAGAATATTTTGATAAATCTATCAAAGATTTGGACTATAATGAGGCTGCATTATTAGCAGCCCTTCCTAAAGCTCCAAGTCGTTATAACCCTTATCGAAATATTGATCTAGCAAAATTTAGAAGAGATTTAGTGTTAAAAAATTTATTTGATAATGGATATATAGACACAAATTTGTACCTTAAACTTAAAAATAAAGAAATTATTTTAAATAAGACAAAAAAAGTTTTTTTAGAAGATGCTCAATATTATATAGAGGATGTTAGAAAAAATATTATTGAAAACTTAACATACGATAAAGTTTATAAACAAGGATTTAATATAAATACTCCTATCAATTTAGAACTTCAAAAAATTGCAACAAAAGCCTTAAGGGATGGTTTAATTTCATATGATAAAAGAAAAGGATGGAGAGGAAGTCTTATCAATAGAAAATATTCAGATAATTGGTATGAGGGTTTAGATAAATTCATGATAGAGGACAGCATAAATTGGAAATTAGCAATTATAAAACAAATTAATAAGTTTTCTGTTGATATTGAAATTCAAAATAAATTGCAAGGTGAAATAGAATATAAAGATATTTCTTGGACAAAAAAAGAATTTAATGAGCTGTTAAAAGTTGGAGATATAGTTTATGTGGAACATATTAAGGATGATAAATTTACCCTAAAACAACTTCCTAAAGTAAATGGAGGTATAGTAGTAATGGATCCTTATACTGGAAGGGTGTTAGCATTAAGTGGAGGATTTAGTTTTAAAAAAAGTGAATTTAACAGAGCTACTCAAGCACAAAGACAACCAGGTTCTGCTTTTAAACCTTTTATTTATGCTTTAGCACTAGAAAATAATTATACACCTTCTTCAATAATTTTAGATGCACCTCTCGTTTTAGAGCAAGGTACTGATTTAAAGATGTGGAAACCCGAAAATTATGGTAAAAAGTTTTATGGTCGATCAACACTTAGAACAGGATTAGAAAAATCTAGAAATTTGATGACTGTAAGAATTGCTCAAAATTTGGGCATTAAAAAGATTATTGATTTTTCAAAAAATTTAGGAATTTATGAAAACCCTGATGAACTATTATCTATTTCTCTAGGATCTGCAGAAACTACCCTACTTAAACTTACATCAGCTTATTCAGTATTTATTAATGGTGGAAAATTAGTTGATCCGATTATGATAGACAGAATTCAAGATAGTGAGGGAAAAACTATTTTTAATAATGATAAAAGAAAATGTACAAATTGTGATAAAATCTCATATTTAGGTAATGATTATCCTAAAATTAAAAATAATTATAAACAGATATTTTCACCTCAAACTGCTTTTCAGATGACATCAATATTAGAAGGAGTAATACATAGAGGCACTGCAAAAAAATTAAAAGATTTAAAATTGAATATTGCTGGAAAAACTGGAACAACAAATAAAAATACAGATACTTGGTTTATTGGTTATACTTCAAATTTGTTGATAGGTGTCTATATTGGTGCAGATAAACCTCAACCTTTGGGTAAGTATGAGACTGGTTCAAAAACTGCATTACCAATTTTTGAGAATTTCGTCAAAAAAGCTATAAAAAAATCTGACGCCAGGCCTTTTAAAGTTGCCGATCAAATTACTATGATGGTTATAGACCCTATATCTGGACAAAAAGCAAATTTTTCATCAAAAAATACAATCATAGAAGCGTATAAGGATCATAATGTACTTAATGGTAAAGTAATAGATTTAAATAGTAATAGATTAGCTGAAAATAATATATTAAAGTTTTATTAATGGAAAAAGATTATTTTAATTTTAAAGAGGAAATAGAAAAAATTAATCAAAGAATTAAGGAGTATCTTTGAAAAAAATAATATTGAATCAAAACTAAAAAAACTCAATACCCAAATGTTAGACTCTAATTTTTGGCAAGATAAAAACAATTCAAAAATTATTATAAAAGAAAAAAAATTATTTGAAGATTTAATACATTCGTACAATTTTTCTATTGAAAAATTAAAAGATCTTGAAGATTTAAATCAATTAGCTTCTGAGGAAAATAACGATATTATTAAATTAGAAATTTTGAAAGATATTAAAGATTTAAAAATATCTGTAAAAAAAAATGAGATAAAATGTTTTTTGTCTGATGAAATTGACGCATTTGATTGTTATATAGAAATTCATGCTGGAGCAGGGGGAACTGAAAGTCAAGATTGGGCTGACATGCTCAGGAGAATGTATCTTAAATGGTCGGATAGTAAAAGTTTTAAATCAAATTTAATAAGTGAACATAAAGGTGAAGAAGCAGGTATTAAATCATCAACAATTAAAATTGAAGGAGACTATGTTTTTGGTTGGTTAAAAAGAGAGTCAGGTATACATAGATTAGTAAGGATCTCACCGTTTGACTCAGGAGCAAGAAGACATACTAGCTTTGCAAGTGTCTGGGTGTATCCAGTAGTTGATGATAATATAAACATAGAAATTACTGAGAAAGATCTAAGAGTAGATACATATCGCTCAAGTGGAGCAGGAGGACAACATGTGAATACCACAGATAGCGCTGTTAGAATTACTCATTTACCTTCAAAAATTGTAGTCCAGTGTCAAAACGAAAGATCTCAACATAAAAATAAAGAAACTTGCATGAATATGTTGAGAGCTAGATTGTATGATTATGAAACTAAGAAAAAAAATGAAAAAAATCAAAATAATGAGGCCATAAAATCAGAAATAGGATGGGGCCACCAAATTAGATCTTATGTTTTGCAACCTTACAGGTTAGTTAAAGATAATAGAACAAATTTTGAAAGCAGTAGTCCTGATAAAGTTTTAGACGGTGAAATAGATCAATTTTTAGAAAAATCCCTTCATAAAATTCAATGAAAAAATTTGTTTTATATTTATCATTTTTAATTTTAATAGTTACCATTATTTCGATTGGTTATGTCTCAGTTTTTGGAATAAAAACAGACAGTTTTAACAGTCAAATTAACAATATCGTAAATAAATTTGATAAAAACCTTAATGTAGAAATTAATAAAGTTCATTTATATTTAAATATAAAAAAGCTAATTATTGAGGCAAGAACACATAACCCAAAAATAATTTATAGTGGAAAAGTTATTGATATTGAGACTATTAAGACCCAAATTTCAATTAAATCGTTTTTTAAAAAAGAATATTTAATACAAAACCTTGATATTTCGACGAAATCAATAAAAATTAACAATCTAATAAATTTAATAGAAACAGTCAGAAGTTCACCAGAAATATACATTCTAAAAAATAAAATTAAAAAAGGTTATTTAATCGCCGATATTAAAATTAATTTTGATAAGAATGGAAAAATAAAAAACAATTATGAAATAAATGGTTATTTAAAAGATGGCAAAATTGATTTGTTAAAAGAATACGACCTAAATCAAATTCATTTTCTTTTTGAAATTAAAAATAAAATTTATAATCTTCAAGATGTTAAGTTCTCAATTAATGAATTAGATTTTTTTTCTGATAAAATATCTTTAGTAAAAAAAATAGATGATATTTTTATTGAGGGTTCAGTTAAAAATAGAATTTTAGAATTAGATAAAGATCAAATTTCAAAAATAATAAATTTACATGAAAAAAAGTTTACAATTAAAAAAATAAATTTTAGCTCAGAAAATAATTTCTCATTTAAAATAAATGATAAGTTTAAGATAAAAAATTTATTTCTTGATTCTAAAGTAAAAATAGAAAATTTAATATTTGAAAACAAAAAAAAAGGAAAATATTTTTTTCCTGAAATAAAGAATGAAATTTATTTGAAAAATCACAATATAAATTTTTATTTAAATAATAATTTTTATAATATTGAGGGTAATGGTGATATTTTATTACAAAATGAAATTGATAAAATTAAATATTCTTTTGATAATAAAGATAAATCTTTCAAATTTAAAACAATACTTGAATTAAGTCAAAATCCATTAAATATAGAATTTTTAAACTTTAAAAAAGATATTATGAATCAAGCCAATATAAAAATTGAAGGTATAAAAAATGATAATGAATTAATTTTTAAAATAATTGAAATAAAAGAAAATAATAATCAAATTTATTTAAAAAATATTTTCTTAGACTCACATTTAAAAATTATAAAAATTGATAAAATAAATTTAGATTTTTTTGATTATGATGATGTTAAAAACTCTTTAAAAATCTCAAGAAATGGAGACACCTACAATCTTAGTGGCACGTCATTTAATGCAGATAATTTAATTACAAAAGTACTTGATAGTGACAATAGTAAAAATAAGTTATTTAAAAAAGATTTTGATCTTAATCTAAAAATAGATCAAACTTATCTAGATAAGGATAATTATCTAAATAACTTAAATGGGAGTTTAAGTATTAAAGATAATAAAGTTAAATTCCTTGATATCAAATCTCAGTTTTTAAATAATGAAAAATTTATTTTATCTATTAAATCTAATAATGATCAAATAATTACAACTTTATTTTCAGGAAAGGCAGTGCCTTTAGTCAAAAGATATAATTTTATCAAGGGCTTTGAAGAGGGAGAGTTAGAATTTTTTTCAGAAGAAATAAATAACAAATCTAACTCAACACTTAAAATTTTAGATTTTAAACTTCAAGAACTTCCATCTTTAACAAAACTTTTAACTTTAGCCTCACTTCAGGGTATTGCAGACATTTTAACTGGCGAAGGTATACGATTTAACGAGTTGGAAATGAATTTTGATAGTGATGGTAGTACGGTTAACATTACCGAGTTGTATGCTATAGGACCCGCAATTTCTATATTAATGAGTGGGTATATTGTAAAAGATGAACTTGTAAGTCTTAGAGGAACTCTTGTACCAGCAACTACAATTAATAAAACGATTGGATCCATTCCATTTTTAGGAAAGATTCTTGTTGGTTCTCAGGTTGGAGAGGGAGTTTTTGGTGTAAGTTTTAAAATTAAGGGACATCCAAAAAATTTAGAAACTACGGTTAATCCTTTAAAAACTCTAACACCAAGATTTATTACTAGAACATTAGAAAAATTAAAAAAGAATTAATTAAATTTTATTTTGATATGTCTTTTTTTTCCAATTGAAAGTTTAAGATATTTCTTACTAAAATTATTTTTATCTAATATTAATTTTTCATCATTAATAACTTTATTATTTATTTTTATTGCATTACCTTTGATCAATCTTCTTACTTCACTTTTTGAATTTTCTAATTGAGATAAAAAAACTAGATCAACTATATTCATTTTTTTTTCATTCTCATTCCATTTTATATTGATTGAAGGAAGTTTCGAACCCGAGGAATTATCAGAGAAGACTTCTTTAGCAGTTATTTCTGAGTTTTTAGCTGCATTCTTTCCATGAAGCATTTCAGTAGCTTTATTTGCAAGTAAAATTTTTAAGTCATTAATATTATTATTTTTTAATTTTTCAATTTCAGAAATCTGAATTTCAGTGAAAAAATTTAAAAATTTAAGCACGTCTCTATCATCTACGTTTCTCCAAAACTGCCAATAATTATATGGAGAAAGATACTTTTCATCTAACCATATTGCTCCATTTTCGGTTTTTCCCATTTTTGCTCCACTAGCTAGAGTTATAAGTGGGGTTGTTAGACCAAAACTTTGATTATTAGAATATCTCTTAATCAATTCTACCCCGTTAACAATATTTCCCCATTGATCAGATCCACCAATTTGTAAAATACAATTTTCTTTTTTATTTAATTCTAAAAAATCATATGCTTGTAAAATCATATAATTAAACTCCATATAACTTAAAGATTGTTCTCTATCTAATCTGGTTTTCACACTTTCAAATGTTAACATCTTATTGATTGTAAAATGTTTTCCTATATCTCTTAGAAAAGATATATAATTCAAATTTTTTAACCAGGTATAATTATTAACAAAAATTGGTTTAGTATCAGAATTTTCATTATCTAAAAATTTTTTTAGGATTTTTTTAATATTTTTAATATTCTTTTCAATCTTACTTTCTCCAAGAATTATTCTTGTTTTGTCTTTTCCTGATGGATCACCAATTCTTGTTGTACCTCCTCCAAGCAGAACTATTGGACGATGTCCATATTTTTGAAGCAATCTTAAACACATTATTTGTAGTAAACTACCAACATGTAAACTTTCTGCAGTACAATCAAATCCTATATAAGCTTTAATTTTCTTTTTTTCTAGTAAGTTAGATAATTCTTTCTCATTAGTACATTGATAAAAAAAACCTCTATCTTTAAATTCTTTTAAAAATTTATTCATAAGCTTATTATTGTACAATATACAAATTTTGATAAAAAAAAATGATAATGAAAAAAAATTTATATACCGCTATTGGTTTAATGAGTGGTACATCAATGGATGGTATAGATGCCTCATTAATTAAGTCTGATGGATTGAATGAGTATACAAATATTTTAGATGATTATTATAAATTTGATAATGAGCTTTATCAAAAACTAATTAAATTAAGAAGTTTAATTTTTAACGAAGATGATTTGCATAAATATTCTAAAGATGTAAATCAATTGGAAAGAGAATTAACAATTTTTCATAGTAAAATTGTTAATAAAATTAGTGAAAAATACCAGAATAAAATTGATTTAATAGGTTTTCATGGACAAACTATATTTCACGAACCCAATATTGGTGTTTCAAAACAAATTGGTGATGGAAAATTACTATCTCAATTGACAAAAAAAAAAGTTGTTTATGATTTTAGACAGAATGATTTGGCTAACGGAGGACAGGGTGCTCCTTTAGTACCAATTTTTCATAATCTTTTATCTAAAATTTTAAATAAAAAAAATAAAGTTAAATATCCAATTTGCTTTTTAAATATCGGAGGAATTTCAAATATTACAATTACAGAGGATAATGATCTTAAAACAGAAAAGTTAAAAGCTTTTGATATAGGACCCGGTAACTGCTTAATAGATCTATGGATTAAAAAAAATTCTAAATATAAGTATGATGATAAGGGACAGATTGGAAAATCTGGAACTGTTGATAGTTTAATTTTAAATCAAGCAATAGAAAATTTTAGTATTGATTCTTATGATAAGTCTTTAGATATAAAAAATTTTGATATTTCTTTTGCTAAAGGACTTTCTTTAGAAAATGGAAGTGCTACTATTACAAGTTATACTACTCATTTGATTGTAAAAGGAATTGAGTATGCAAATAAATTTAACAAAAATAATAAAACTAAATATTTAATAAGTGGAGGTGGGAGAAAAAATAATTTTTTAATTGATAGTATTAAAAAAAACTTAATAGATTATAAGAATATAGATATTGAACTAATTGATAGATATAACTTTAACGGTGATTTTATAGAGTCTCAAGCTTTCGGTTATCTTGCGATAAGATCTTTTTTGGATTTACCAATAACTTTCCCAAATACTACAGGATGCAAAATATCTGTGTCAGGTGGAAAGGTGATAAAGCATTTTTAATATAGAGCTGTTTCTTTTTTAATATATTTATCTAGATTTTTCAAAAGACCTTCTGTATTTTTTGAAAAAAAATGATTTGCCTCATTTATAGATTGAAAGTCAACTTTAATTCCTTTCTGCGCACTTAACTTATCATATAATTCATTGATGAATTCTAATGGAACTAGTTCATCTTTTTTTCCATAAATCATTAAACCGGATGTAGGACATGGAGATAAAAATGAAAAGTCATAAACATTAGGTTGTGGTGAAATTGCAATAAATCTGTTTATTTCTGGTCTTCTCATTAATAATTGCATTGCAATTAGAGAACCAAATGAAAAACCAGAAACCCAGCATTGTGAATTGTCAAAGTTTTCTCTCTCTAACCAATCTAAAGCTGCGGCTGCATCTGCAAGTTCTCCTTGTCCATTATCAAATTCACCATCGCTTTTTCCAACACCACGAAAATTTACTCTACAAACTGAAAAATCATTTTCCATAAATGTATTAAATGTATCTACGACTACTTTGTTATTCATAGTACCACCATACTGAGGGTGAGGTTGAAGAACTAAAGCAATTGGAGAAGTATTTTTTTTACTTTTGAAATACTTAGCTTCCAACCTACCTGCTGGTCCTGGAATAAATATTTCTAAAATTTTATTTTCCATATATGCTATTGATTATTGTTCTCAAAAAAAATGTACGTTTATCACAACTAAGCGACAAAATGTTAACTTTTTTTTGTAAAGTATACTTGACCAATTAAGTCAGGTATGTATAAAAAGCCCAAAAATTAAGGGTAATATGAAATTAACATCTAAAGGAAGATACGCTGTAATGGCATTAATTGATTTAGCCAGGTTTGATAATATTAATCCTGTTTCGCTGAGAGACATATCTTTAAGACAAGGTATTTCTTTGGATTATTTAGAACAAATTTTTTCCAAACTTAGAAAGAACCAAATTGTAAAAAGTATTAGAGGAACACAAGGAGGATATGTTCTCTCTAAAAAGCCAAATGAGATAAAGCTTAACAATATTTTTCATGCTGTAGATGAAAAAGTAAAAACTGTAAAATGTAATAAAGAGTCAAAAAAGGGATGTAATGGAAAAGCATCAAAATGTATAACCCATGATCTTTGGGATGAATTAGAAACACATATTAATACTTTTTTTGAAAAAAAAAGTTTAGAAGATTTATTAAAAAACAAATCAGAACAGAGAATTTAAAATGGATAACAGACAAAAAGAAATTGATAATTTAAAAGATTATAAGTATGGTTTTTCAACTGATATTGAAAATACAACAGCTCCAAAAGGATTAAATGAAGATATAATTAAATTTATTTCTAATATTAAAAAAGAACCCAAATGGATGCTTGAATTTAGATTGAAAGCATTTGAAAGATTTAAGCAGTTAAAAGAGCCTGATTGGCAAAAACCAAAGTATCCTAAAATAGATTATCAAGATTTATATTATTATTCAGCTCCAAAAAGTATGGATGATAAACCTAAAAGTCTAGATGAACTTGATCCTAAATTATTAGAGACGTATAAAAAACTTGGTATTCCTCTTCAAGAACAAGCTAGATTAAATGGGATTGCTGTAGATGCTGTATTTGACTCTGTTTCAGTTGCTACAACGTTTAGAGAAGAGCTTACAAAACATGGAATTATATTTTGTCCAATATCTGAAGCAATTCAAAATCATCCAGAACTAGTAAAAAAATATTTAGGATCTGTAATTCCTACAACAGACCACTTTTTTGCTACACTTAATTCAGCAGTTTTTACCGATGGCTCATTTGCATACATACCAGAGGGTGTAAGATGTCCAATGGAATTATCAACTTATTTTAGAATAAACGCTTCAAATACTGGCCAGTTTGAAAGGACTTTAATTGTTGCTGATAAAGGTAGTTATGTAAGTTACTTGGAAGGCTGTACAGCACCTATGCGTGATGAAAATCAACTTCATGCAGCTAATGTAGAATTAATTGCACTTGATAATGCAGAAATAAAATATTCTACTGTTCAAAACTGGTATCCAGGAGATAAGGATGGTAAAGGCGGAATATATAATTTTGTAACAAAGAGAGGATTATGTAAAGGTAAAAATTCTAAAATTTCTTGGACTCAAGTTGAAACAGGATCAGCTATTACTTGGAAATATCCAAGTTGTATTTTAAGAGGTGATAATTCTGTTGGAGAATTTTATTCTATAGCAATAACAAATAATCATCAAAAAGCAGACACAGGAACTAAAATGATCCATTTAGGCAAAAATACAAAAAGTAAAATTATCTCAAAAGGAATAAGTGCTGGTTTTTCTGATATGACTTATAGAGGACTAGTAGATATTTCATCAAAAGCTACAAATTCTAACAATTATACTCAATGTGACTCATTGTTAATGGGTAATAAATGTGGAGCACATACAATCCCATATATTAAAAATAAAAATTCAGAGTCAAATATTGCGCACGAAGCGACAACATCAAAAATTAGTGATGAGCAATTACACTACTGTCAACAAAGAGGCTTGAGTGCTGAAGAAGCTGTAGGGCTAATTGTAAATGGTTTTTGTAAGGAAGTTTTACAGCAACTGCCGATGGAATTTGCGGTTGAAGCTCAAAAATTAGTTGGAATTAGTCTAGAAGGAAGTGTGGGTTAATGTTAAAAATAAATAAATTAAACGCAAAGATAGATAATAAGGAAATTTTAAAGGAATTTTCTCTTAACATAAATCCTGGAGAAGTTCATGCTATAATGGGCCCAAATGGATCAGGCAAAAGTACATTATCAAATATTTTATCAGGAAAAAAAGGATATGAAGTTTCGGGTGAAATTCTTTTTGAAGATAAAGATTTATTTGAACTTGAAACAGAAGAAAGAGCACATAAAGGTATTTTTTTAGCTTTTCAATATCCTTTAGAAATACCAGGCGTTAATACAAATATATTTTTAAAAACTTCTTTGAATGCTGTTAGAAAAGCTAGAGGAGAAAAAGAACTTGATGCTATAGAATTTTTAAAGTTGGTAAAAGAAAAGTCCAAACAACTTAAATTTGACGAAGAAAAATTGAATAGGCAATTGAATGTTGGTTTTTCAGGTGGAGAAAAAAAGAAAAATGAAATTTTACAAATGTCAATGTTAGCCCCTAAATTATCTATATTAGATGAAACAGACTCAGGGCTGGACATAGATGCTTTAAAAATAGTAGCAGACGGGGTTAACCTATTAAGAAATGAAAATAATTCATTTTTAATAATTACCCACTATCAAAGATTATTAGATTATATCAAACCTGATTTTGTTCATGTTTTAATAAATGGAAAAATTATAAAATCTGGAGGAGCAGAGTTAGCCATAGAATTAGAACAAAAAGGATACGAAAATTTTAATTAGATGAAAGAACAACTACAAAAAGATTTCGACAATATTGTTAAAAATTTAAGTTTGTCTCAAAAAGATATTGAAATAAAAAAACTTTATTTAGATAACTTTATTAGTAGGGGCTTTCCAAATCGAAAAGAAGAAGATTGGAAATTCTCAGATCTTAATCAGATAATAAAAAAGAATATTGGAGAACTAAGTTTTTATAGCGATTATACGTCTACTAATAAAGTAGATACGTCTGTATTCGTAGATGGACTAGAGCACAATAAAATAGTTTTTATAAATGGCAGAATCGAAAAAATTGATTTTGATTATGAAGAAAAAAATCAAATTGAAATAATTGATCAATCAGAGACAACTAATAGATTTAATAACAATAATTCTTTATTAGATTTAAATACCGCTTTTACTAATAAATCCTTTAAAATATTGGTTAAACAAGGCTATCAATTAAAAAAACCACTTATTATTTATCACACAACTAACTCTAATATTTGGTCAAAAAATATAAATTTAAGATTAGATTTTGAGATTGAAAAAAATAGTTCTTTAAGACTAATTGACTTATTTAATGATACCTCTGAAAAAAATTTTTTGAATATTTTTTATAATTTTAATTTAAAAGAAAATGCTATTTTAAAGAATTATAAAGTTGATAAATTTGAAAATAGAAATATCAAATATTCTTTTAATAATATTGATCAGGAAAAGAATAGTATTTCAGAAACATTTATTTTATCTTCAGGATCAAAATTTTTTAAAAACGAAATTAATTGCAATTTAAGGGGTAAATATTCTTCAGCATTTGTGAATGGTATTTTCTCTCTTAATAATAATAAACATCATGAAATTAGATCAATAATAAATCATTTAACTGAGAATACAAAAAGCTATCAATTAGTTAAAAGTGTCTTAGAAGGTGATTCAAAAGCAGTATATCAGGGAAAAATATTTGTAAATTCCGATGCTCAGAAAACTGATGGATACCAACTTAGTAAAGCAATATTACTAAATGAAAATTCAGAATTTAATGCTAAGCCAGAATTAGAAATTTATGCTGATGATGTAAAGTGCTCACATGGCTCAGCTTCAGGTAGTTTAAATGAAGACTCTATATTTTATCTAATGTCTAGAGGACTAAATTATCAACAGTCTAGAGAATTGTTAATTAATGGTTTTTTACTTGATGTAGTTGAAAAAATAACTGACTCAGAAATAAAAAATTTAATTAAAAATATGATTGGAATTAAAGAATGAATATAGATAAAATTAAAAAAGAATTTCCAATTTTTGATGAAAAAATTCAAAATAATGATTTAGTTTACTTGGATAGTGCTAATTCCTCACAAAAACCCAAAGTTGTAATTGATAGAATTAATGAATTTTATACAAAACAATTTTCTAATGTAGGTAGAAGTGTTCATTATCTGGCAGTAGCTGCTACAAACTTATATGAAAATACAAGAGTGTCAGTTCAACGATTTATAAATGCAAAAGATAAAAATGAAATCGTATTTACAAAAGGTGCTACCGAGGCACTAAATTTAGTTGCAAATACGTTGGGTCAAAATTATTTAAAAGAAGGTGATGAAATACTCATTACTGAATTAGAACATCACTCTAATTACGTACCATGGCATTTTTTAAGAAAATCAAAAAATATTAAGATAAATTTTGCAGAAATCAATGAAGATGGTGAAATTACTTTAGAGGAAATTGAAAAAAAAATAACTACTAAAACAAAGATAATCTCAATTACTCATTTATCAAATGTGACTGGAGCTATATTGCCTATTAAAGAGATAACAGAGTTAGCCCATTCTAAAGGTATAGTTGTTGTAGTTGACGGTTGTCAGGGAGCACCGCATTTAAAATTGGATATGCAGGATTTAGATTGTGATTTTTATGCAATTTCTTGTCATAAAATGTATGGCCCTACTGGATTAGGTGTTTTGTACGGCAAGAAAAAATGGTTAGAAGAATTACCACCATACCAGGGTGGTGGTGGAATGATTAATGAAGTTAAAAAAGATAGAATTTCTTATGGTGATTTACCAAATAAATATGAAGCTGGAACAATGGCAACAGCTCAAGTTATAGCTTTCGATCAATCTATTAAATTTTTAGAAAGCATTGGAATAGATAATTTAGTAAAACATGAAGCAGAATTAGTTGAATATGGACAAGAGTTATTACAAAAAAATAATTCTGTTAAGTTAATTGGTAACCCAAAAAATAAAGGTGGAGTTTTATCTTTTACTATAGAAGGTATTCATCCTCATGATGTAGCAACAATATTAGATGAGGACGGTGTTGCAATAAGAGCAGGACATCATTGTTGTCAGATACTGCATGATAAATTAAATATACCTGCAAGTTCAAGGGCATCAGTTGGAATTTATAACACTAAAGAAGATCTTGATAAACTTAATGATGCAATAAATAATTGTAAAAAAATATTTGATTTAAAATGAATTTAAAAGAATTATATCAAGAGCTAATATTAGAGCATGGTAAAAATCCCAGAAATCTTGGTAAGACTGATGATTTTAATAAAGACGCTAGGGGACACAATCCTTTATGTGGTGATAACGTTCATATTTATTTAAAACTGAATGGACAAAGAATAGTTGAGGATATTTCTTTTGAAGGCAGTGGGTGTGCTATTTCAATGGCTTCAGCATCTATTATGACAGATTTAATTAAAGGAAAAAATGAGCATGAAGCTAAAGAAATTGTTGAGGATTTTTTAGGTATGATTAAAGAAAATCCTGAGCTTAAATCTGAAAATTTAGACGAAGATGAAAAAACAAAATTAATGTGCTTATCAGGAGTAAAACAATATCCAATGCGAGTAAAGTGTGCAACTTTATCTTGGCACACTTTAGTATCAGCATTTGATAACAAAAATGAAGAAGTAAATACAGAGAATTAAATATGTCTAAAAAAGATCAAATTATTGAAGAAATTAGAAAAATTTATGATCCTGAATTACCGGTCAATATATATGAATTAGGACTTATTTATGATATTAATGTTGAAAATGAAAAATTTGCTAAAATTAAAATGACATTAACTACTCCCAACTGTCCAGTGGCTGAAAGTCTACCTAAAGAAGTAAAGGAAGGAGCAATGCAAGTTGAAGGCATCGAAGATGTTGATCTTGAACTAGTATGGGATCCTCCATGGAATAAAGATATGATGTCAGAAGCAGCTAAACTGGAGTTAAATTTATAATGAACTCAATTATTAAATTAAGCGATAACGCTGCGTTAAGAATAAAAGAAATTATGTCCAATGCTGAAAAAGAATCTTTAGGAGTAAGAGTTTCTGTAAAGTCAGGAGGATGTGCAGGAATGTCTTATGTTATGGAATATACCAAGGAGATAAACCCAAATGATGAAGTGATTGAAGACAAAGGAGTTAAAGTCTTCGTTGATTCTGCAGCTATAATGTATCTGCTTGGAACTGAAATGGATTACAAAAAAGAGGAATTATCCTCAACTTTTGTATTTAACAACCCTAATGAAACTGAACGTTGTGGTTGTGGGGAGTCATTCAAAGTAGAATAGTCTAAAGTCCCATTTTGGACATACCTGATTTGCATTAAATGCATATCTATTATATAAAGGGATATGAATAAATTTGAATTTAAAAATCTTGTTAAAGACTTAAAGAATTCTTTAAAAGAAAAGACATTTTTTAAAGACCTTAGAAAAGAAGTAGAAACTGGTGCTAACGGCACACAGGACTACGTCGTTAAAAAGGGTATTAACAAAGATACAATTGCAACTACCAAACAGTAACTAGTTACTAACTACTGTAATACATTTCAAATTCTACTGGATGAGGTGCATGTTCAAATTTATGAATTTCCTCAAATTTAAGTGCAATATATGCATCAATTTGATCATCTGTAAACACATCACCTTGAGTTAAAAATTCTCTATCTTTATCTAAATTTTCCATTGCTTCTCTTAAAGAACCACAAACAGTTGGTATAGCTTTAACTTCCTCGGGTGGTAGTTCATATAAATCTTTATCAAAAGATTCACCTGGATGAATTTTATTTTTAATTCCATCGAGACCAGCCATAAGCATTGCAGCAAAAGTTAAATATGGATTTCCAGATGCATCAGGAAATCTAATTTCACATCTAGCACCTTTTTTGCTTAAAGTAATTGGTATACGACAAGACGCAGATCTATTTCTAGCAGAATAAGCTAGAAGAACCGGAGCTTCAAAACCTGGAATTAGTCTTTTATAACTATTAGTAGTAGAGTTAGCAAAAGCGTTTATTGCTTTAGCATGTTTTAAAATTCCACCAATATAATGAAGAGCTGTTTCAGATAAGCCAGCATAAGCATCCCCAGAAAATACTGGAGTATCACCTTTCCAAATAGATTGGTGAATGTGCATACCTGAACCATTATCACCAGCAACAGGCTTAGGCATAAACGTAGCTGTTTTACCGAATGAATGAGTAACCATTTGTACTACATATTTATATAATTGAACATTATCTGCTTGATCTACTAAAGTTCCAAAGTACATTCCAAGCTCATGCTGACTTGGAGCTACTTCATGATGGTGTTTTTCAACTTTAATTCCAACTTCTTTTAAGTTTTTTAAATATTCACCTCTCATATCTTGCTCACTATCAACAGGTGGCACAGGAAAATATCCACCTTTTATCGGAGGTCTGTGACCCATATTTCCACTTTCATATTCTTTCCCAGAGTTATATGGACCTTCTTTACTATCGATCTTAAAACCACATTCATTCATGTCATTTTTAATTCTTACGTCGTCAAATACAAAAAATTCTGGTTCTGGACCAAAAAAAGCTTTATCACCAATCCCAGAAGCTTTTAAATACTCTTCTGCTTTTTTAGCAACACCTCTTGGGTCTCTTTCGTAAGGATTTTTCTTTACAGCGTCTAAAATATCACAAAACAAAACAACAGTATTATGAGAAGTAAAAGGATCCATAAACATTCTTGCAGTGTCTGGTTTTAAAATCATGTCTGACTCATTAATAGCTTTCCAACCAGCGATAGAAGATCCATCAAAAAATACACCTTCATTCAACATGCCCTCATCAACAATGCCTGCATCCATAGTTAAATGTTGAAGTTTTCCTCTTGGGTCAGTAAATCTTAGATCTACGAATTCTGCTTCTTTTTCTTTAATAAATTTTAATACATTTGCTGCGCTCATTTTGTCTCCTATATAATTTTGAGTGATAATTAACAAAATAATACTGATAAATATTGCTTATTTAATAAATAACACCTATGCAATTTTCACATAAGTAATGTATTTATGCAATAACATTTAAAAAAATAATTTTTTCAGTGAATAAAATTCTAGATAAAGAGCCCGTTAAAAGAGTTGAAAAATTGCTAAAAATATTTGATCCAAATCTTAAAATTATTTACCTGGAGAAAACAGCAAGAACAGCACATGATGCTGCTACAGCTTTAGGTTGTAATATTGGGGCCATAGTTAAAAGTTTACTTTTTAAGACTGGTGAAGAATATATTTTATGTCTTGTATCTGGTGATAAGAGGTGCTCTCTAAATAAATTAAAAAAATTGTTGAGTAAGAATGATGTTTCTATGGCTAGCCCAGAAAATGTAAAAAAAATTACTGGCTATACAATCGGTGGAGTTTCACCTATAGGTCATTTAGTCAAAATTAAAATCTACATAGATACCAATTTAAAGAAATTTTCATCTGTTTTTGCTGCAGCAGGACATCCGAATTGCGTGTTTAAAATAGAATTTGATAAATTAACAAAAATAACTTTAGGTGAAATTCAAGAAATAACTGAATGAAACAACCAAAATTAATAGATTATATTTTATTAACTATTTTAGCTTTGATTTGGGCTTCTGCTTTTTTCAATATTAAAATAGCGACTTATTCTTTTGGACCAGTAACGATCGCATTTTTGAGAGTTTTTTTTGGAGCATTTCCAGTTTTATTTCTTTGTTATGTTAAGAAAATTAAAATAGAGGCATTTTCTAAAGATTGGCATTGGTTTGCTATGATTGGGTTTATAAATCTTGTAGCTCCATTTTTCTTAATAGCATATGGAGTTAAATCAGTACAAAGTAACCTAGCAGCAATTTTAATGTCTACAACTCCATTAAGCTCAACCGTATTGGGTCATCTTTATACTAAGAATGAAAAATTTAATTTAATTAAAACAATTGGTATCTTAATTGGTTTCTTTGGAATCATTTTTTTATTTTCTGATAATATATTGATTAACGAAAACAATTTTATTTCAGCTTTATTAATTTTACTAGGCTCAACATGCTATGTGGTCGGAGGAGTATTAACTCTTAAAATAAGTAAAAAAAAAAACGAAAATGTAACAGGCTCTATTTTGATATGGGCAATTATAATCTTAATTCCTCTTGTAAGCTTCATGGAACAACCTTGGCAAACTATACCAAGAATAGACTCAACTATATCGGTTATTTATCTTGGAATTGTAGCAACAGGATTTGCCTGGTTATTAAGATTTAAGATTTTAAAAAAAAATGGCTTAATTTTTCAATCTCAAGTTTCTTATCTAATACCTATTTTTGGAACTATATTAAGCTATATATTTTTAAAAGAATTGATTACTATTAAAGTATTAATTTCTCTGGTTGCTGTTTCAGTTGGAATTTATTTTGTAGGAAAAGCTAATAATAATAAATCACTTTAATTTAGAGATTTCTCTAATATGTGCTGGTATTGTTTCGCAACATCCACCAAGAATAGTGGCACCTTTTTTAATAATTTTTTGAGAAAATTTGTAAAATAATTCTGCACTATATTTGTCCCTTTTTCCAAATGCCACATTAGGATTTGTACCAATTTCATCATGTTTAGCATTGTTGAAAGTTTGTTGGGGTCCTGGTTCATCTATTTCCCATAAATTCGCTTTAAACCCAAAAGGTAAATTCATTTCACTTAACTCATCAATAGATTTTTCAACTATTTCTGGGGATATGCATGCGCCTATTAAACCAAGCCAATTTTCGTTTTTATATTTTTTTACAACCTCTGTAATTGTTTCACCTGAAGGAAGTAAGCAATTTTTTTTTAAATGAATTCCTGCTAAAATAGGTTTATTAAGTTTAGCAGCAACATTGGAGGCTATATCTAATTCTTTACCACTTGATAAAACATCTAAATAAAAAAAATCTACATGGGGATTAATTATAATAGCTTGATCTAGAAAATCTTTTTCTATTTCATTAGTTTCACGCTTATCTTCTACATAGGTATCTCTTTGACTTGGTAAACTTCCTGCTATTAGAATATTTTTCGTAGATTTACTTTTTGCTTTGATTGCAAGCATACACGCTTGTTCATTAATATATTTAAAGTGTTCATTTACTTTATTTTGAATTAATCTAATTCTTCTTGCAGAAAATGTATTGGTAACAATTACATCAGCACCAGAATTAATATATGATAAATGAAGATCTATAACTAAATCATGAAATTTTTTATCTAAATTTGCGCTAGCAGACCACAGTGTACCTTTTGAAATTAATCCTTTTGCTAAAAGTTCTTGGCCCATTCCACCATCTAGAATTCTTATTTGATTAAAAAAATTTTTATCCATCTGGGAAATATAAAATTTTTATAGGGTTAGATAAACTATTTTTTAAATGTAAGTTTTATATTGAAAGAAAAAGATCTTCGTTCACCCTCAACATTAAAAGGATAAGCGGTATGCATCAAATAATTAGGAAAAATTAATAAATCATTAACTTTGGGGATTAAATTATAAATACTTTTACTTAAAAATCCCTTTTGTCCATTAATAAAATCTATAGTTCCATTCGTTTTAGACTTTTTATTTCTTACCAATTTATTATTTGTCATATTTTTTGGTAATTTTAGATAACCTACACCAGAAAGATCTCCTTCATGGTAATGTATAGGATTATATTCACCTTTAAATTGACGGACTACCCAGAGATTAAGAATATTTATTTTTTTAACATTGCCTATTTTTTCTTTTGCTAAAAATTTACGAGTAAGAATTTTAATTTCTTTTTCCAAATTTTTTTTGATAAATTGATTTGAAATTTTAACTTCGTTTTTAATTTGACTTGCTAATTTTGAACTATAGTCAATTTTTTTTGAGTTTGATTTAAAATCAAACTCATCATTCAGTTTATTTATAAATTTTTTTGATAATTTACCTTTTCCTATTGAAGGACCAAATGGTTTAATATTTTTCATGATAATATTGAATATATTAATTAAATAGATTTTATCAACTTTAAGAAAATAATTTAAAACCCATTCTTACTGAAACAAAAATTACCAATACTGCAGTAATTATCACTAGAGTTTTATTTGAAAAAAATTTAAGGTTTAATATATTTCCTATTAGACCACCTATAAGCACAACAACAAAGAGTGGCCAGTAATCTAAAAATTCATAATATGTTCTATCTTTTGTTAATTGACCAGCAATTCCAAAAAGAGAATTAATTAAAATAAATAATGATGCAGTTGTTGCAATCTGTTTAGGATATCCAGATTTTAATAAGTACAAAATTGGACTTAAAAATATTCCTCCTCCAATTCCTACTATTCCAGATATAAATCCTAGAATTGAACCAATAATTACTGATAAAAAAATTGGTACTTTCTTAATCTGAAAATTTTCACTATTAAAAGATTTGCTTTCAATTAGCAAAAAAACTCCTGCTATAAGTAAAACAAAAAATAATAATAATTCGAAAAACTCTTTTTCAATTAATATAGAGGCACCAAAAAAAGCAAACGGTATTGATCCTGCAAGATAAGGTAATAATAATCTTAAATTAAGATTACCAGATCTAATATAGTTCACAGAATTACCTGAAACGACTATGATATTACAGATCAATGCTATTATTGGAAAAATATAGTATGGGACATCCAAAATAATCATTAATGCCAAATAGGTAGACCCACCACCAAACCCTACGCTTGAATATAAAATTGCTGTTATAAAAAAAAATATTGATAATATAGTCATATTAAAAATTTATAATGATCGTAAATATAGCTTTATTGACAGTAACAGATACAAGGACTTTTGATAATGATAAATCTGGGGCTATTCTTGTGAAAAAAATTAAAGAAGCAAATCATAAATTAGTTGATAGAAAAATTTGTAAAGATAATAAAGATGATATTGTCTCAATATTTAAAGAATGGACAACTAATAAAGATATAGACGTAATCATAACTACTGGTGGAACAGGTTTAACAGGTAGAGATATTACTCCTGAGGCAGTTAATGAAATTGCTGACAAACATATACCAGGATTTGGAGAAGTTTTTAGAAATATTAGCTTAAAAACTGTTGGTACATCTGCTATGCAATCTAGAGCTTGTGCAGCATTATCGAATGGTAAATATATTTTTGCTTTACCAGGTTCTTCAGGTGGAGTAACAGATGCTTGGGATGGAATTTTAAAATATCAGTTAGATATAAATAATAAACCATGTAATTTTGTTGAACTATTTCCTAGATTAAAAGAAAAATAATTATTTTTGAAATTTTTCCTTCCATTCTGAATAAGGCATTCCATATATGTGGTTTCTTGCATCCGGATCTGAAATTGTAATTCCTTTTTTTTCTGCCTCTTCTCTGTACCACCTAGATAAACAATTCCTACAGAACCCTGCCAAATTCATTAGGTCAATATTTTGAACATCTTTTCTACTGTCTAAATGTTCTAACAATCTTTTAAATGTAGCAGACTGCAATTCTTTTTTTTGATTTTCATTCATAAAAAAATATTAGTCACTTTTAATCATACCACAAGATATAGTATTAAATTCAATTATAAGTAGAAATTAAAAATCATATAAATAGACTTCAAGCTCAATTGTTAGTTTAATGATTAATGGCTATTAAGAAAAAAAAAATAGCAAAACCAAAAGCTAAAAAAAGAAAAAAATTAGCTAAACGATCCAAGAAAAAAGATAAAAAACTTAAAAAGGTTGTGACAAAAAAGTCTGCGACTGAGAAGAAGTTAAAAAAAAGTAAAAAAACAAATAGACTTAAAAAAGTAAAAACAAAGAGAGGGATAAAAAAAATGAGTACAGAGACAGTTAAAAGTGGTGTATCTGCTTCGTTAGATACTTCTCACTTAAAAGTACCATTTCCGTATAAAAAAAAATATGGAAATTATATTAATGGAAAGTTTGTCGAACCAAAATCAGGTAAATACTTTGACAATGTAAGTCCTATTAATAACGAGGTTATATGTCAGGTGCCAAGATCTGATACAAAAGATGTAGATGCAGCATTAGACGCCGCACATGCAGCTTTTAAGGAATGGGGAAAAACTGACATTACAACAAGATCAAACATCTTAAACAAGATAGCTGATGTATTAGAAAAAAATCTTAATCTTCTTGCAACAGCAGAATGTTTAGATAACGGAAAACCAATTAGAGAGTGTATGGCGGCTGATCTACCATTAGTAATAGATCATTGGAGATATTTTGCAGGAGTAATTAGAGCAGAAGAAGGCTCGATTGCTGAGATAAGTAACTCACAATACTCTTACAACATACCTGAGCCTTTAGGTGTAGTTGGTCAAATTGTTCCGTGGAACTTCCCATTACTAATGGCAACTTGGAAATTAGCTCCAGCATTAGCTGCAGGAAATTGTTCAGTTATTAAACCAGCAGAACAAACCCCAGCATCTATTATGTTAATGATGGAATTAATAGGAGATCTATTACCACCAGGAGTAGTCAATGTAGTAAGTGGCTTTGGTTTAGAAGCAGGAAAACCTTTAGCATCTTCAAAAAGAATTGCTAAAATTGCTTTTACTGGAGAAACAACTACTGGTAGATTAATCATGCAATATGCAGCTCAAAATCTAATTCCAATCACATTAGAATTAGGTGGAAAATCTCCGAATATTTTCTTTGAAGATGTTATGGAAAAAGATGACGCCTTTCTAGATAAATGTGTCGAAGGATTTGTAATGTTTAACTTGAACCAAGGTGAAGTTTGTACCTGTCCAAGTAGAGCATTAGTCCAAGAATCGATCTATGATAAATTCATGGAAAAAGTTATTGCTAGAACAAAAGCTGTAGTTCAAGACAATCCTTTAAAAATGGAGACTATGATAGGTGCACAAGCTTCAGTAGAACAAATGGAAAAAATCAAATCTTATTTAGATTTAGGTAAAAAAGAAGGAGCCAAAGTTCTATGTGGTGGAGAAGTTGCAAAACTAAATAGTGGTCTGGAAACAGGAAACTATATCCAGCCAACTATTTTTGAAGGTGACAACAAGATGAGAATCTTCCAAGAAGAAATTTTTGGTCCTGTTGTTTCAGTCACAAAGTTTAAAGATGAGGCTCATGCATTAGAAATTGCAAATGATACTCTTTACGGACTTGGTGCTGGAGTTTGGACTAGAAATGGAAACATAGCTTACAGAATGGGAAGAGCTATTCAAGCAGGTATTGTATGGACAAATTGTTATCATGCTTACCCTGCGCACTCACCATTTGGAGGATATAAACAATCTGGTGTTGGAAGAGAAACTCACAAAATGATGCTAAATCACTATAGACAAAATAAAAATCTACATGTGTCTTACGCAGAAAATAAATTAGGTTTCTTTTAATAGATATATTATAATGGCCCGTATTAAATGCGGGCCATATAAAATGAAAGTTTCAGCAACAAATTCAGCACTTGAGTTAATCAAAGAGCTTAAAGCAACACATGGTGAAGATTTGCTTTTTCATCAGTCAGGAGGTTGTTGTGATGGCAGTGCCCCAATGTGTTATCCAGCTAAAGAATATCTAGTTGGGGATGGGGATGTATTAATAGGTAAAATTGGTGGAATTCCCTTCTATATAAGCGAATCTCAACATGAAGCGTGGAAAAATACAGATTTGATTATTGATTGCATCAAAGGCATGGGTGGAATGTTCTCTTTAGACAATGGAACTGGCAAACGATTTTTAACTAGATCTGAAATTTGTATCCCAGAAGATGTAAAACTAAATTAATTTCTTAAATTTTATTCTAAAACTTAATAAAACTAAAATTATAACCAAGTAAATTAAAGGTTTGAATAAAATAGTTTTTGAAAGCCATATAAAGTGGAGTGAACCAAAAATTGCTATTAAGTAAATTAATCTATGCAATTTTTTCCAATTATGTTTAAGAATACCAATCATTTTTTGAGAGGATGTTATCACAAGAGGAATTAATAATAGCCAAGCTGCAAAGCCAACAAAAATATATTTTTTCTTTATTACATCATTGAAAATTGGCTGCCAATCAAATCTATAATCAATAACTACATATGTTAATAGATGAAGTGTGGCATAGAAAAATACAAACAAACCAAACATTCTTCTAAATTTTATCCAAAAAGAAAAAGCAGTAAATTTTTTGAGAGGACTCATTGATAAAGTTAAACAAATAAAAATTAATGTCCATTCACCAGTGAAATGAGTTATTTCTTTTACAGGCTCAGGTCCCAATTTATTGAAAAAAATTTTATAGGCTATTATCAAAAATGGGATTGTACTAAATAAAAAAATACTTGGTTTTAAATATCTTTTCATTAAAAATATTTTTTAAGATCCATTCCAGAATATAAATTTGCCACTTCATCTCCATAGCCATTAAACATTAAAGTTTTAACTCTTGGTGCCCAAATATCATTTCCAATAACCCTTTCAGTTGCTTGAGACCACCTTGGGTGATTAACATTTGGATTTACATTTGAATAAAATCCATATTCTCTTGGTGATGCCCACATCCAAGAAGATGTTGGCATTTTTTCAACTAACTTAATTTTCACTATTGCTTTTGCACTTTTAAATCCATATTTCCAAGGTATGAATATTCTCAATGGCGCTCCATTTTGATTTGGAAGTTTTTTATTATAAAGACCTGTTACCAATGTTGTTAAAGGGTGCATGGCTTCATCAATTCTTAGACCTTCTTTATATGGCCAATTTAAAACAGGATATTTTTGTCCACTCATTTGATCAGGACTATAAATGCTTTCAAATTCAACAAATTTTGCTTTACTGTTTAATTTAACTTTAGAAAGTAAATTACTTAGAGAAAATCCCATCCAGGGAATAATCATTGACCAGCCCTCAACACATCTTAATTTTAAAATCCTCTCCTCTGATGGAAAAGAGGAGAGGATCTCTTCAATTGATAATTCTATTGGCTTATCTACTTCCCCTTCAATTCTTATATTCCAGGGATTTGTTTTAAAATTTTGAGATCTAATATAAGGGTCACTTTTTCCAGTTCCAAATTCATAGTAGTTATTGTAAGTTGTTATGTCTTTATAACTAGTTATTTTATTTTCTTCATTTGCTGCATTTGCGTTTTTGGAAAAAGGCATAATTCCTAGAGATAATGTACCCAAACCATACCCAATTTGTTTTACAAAAGATCTTCTATCTTTGTAAATTTTTTCTGGTGTAATTTCAGAGTATTTAAATTTTTTCATTTAAAACTGGGTTTCCTTTCAACCATGAGCTTTCATCTTTTTCGTAATGTTCTTTTTTCCATATAGGTGATCTTTTTTTTATTTCCTCAATAATAAATCTTGATAGGACGTATGCTTGATCGCGATGAGCGCAAGCAATAGCTATAATTATGCTTATATCTCCTAATCCTACGTAGCCTTTAATATGCTCAATAAATACAGCCTTTTCTTCAATTCCAAGTTTTTGGTTAGCTTCACTGTAAATTTCAGTAAAGCTTTTTAAAACCATTTCATCATGAACATCGTATGTAATACCTGTAACTTTTTTATTTTGATTTATATTTCTAACTGTTCCTAAAAAATAAATAGATGCACCAAATGATGAAGATTTGATAAATTCATCAGCTTTAGAAATTAAAATTTTGTCTTTATTAGAATCAATAATTTTAGTGTGAAGCATTAACCTCCTCCAATAGGCGGTATAATACCAATTTTTTGCTCCTTAGTGATTTTATAATTGTCGCTGATAATTTCATTTTCTTCAGAACAAAATACTGAAGAATTAACAATTTTTATAAAATCTTGATTATTATTAAATTTTTGCTTTACATAATCAATAATTTCTAATCTAAAATCTTTTATTGAGATTACTTTTTTAAAATTGAACTCTAAAATATTTGTATTATTGAAATCTCTACTTGCACCAAATAATTCTAGTTTAATTAACATAATATTTAAAAAATATTTTCTAAAAATTTTGGTAAACCATCTGGATTAGTCCATAAACCAGATTTTCCACCTTCTTTAATTAATAATTTTATACTATCTATTTTAAGTTGAGGATTCACAATTTTGCTTAAATCATAAATAGTTATCAAAGCTGCATTTACACCCATTATAGCTTCCATTTCTACTCCAGTTTTTGCTACTGCTGAAACAACACAAAAAACTTCTAATGAATTATCCTTATCATGCATAATAATTTTAGTTGCCGTGTGATCAATTGGAAGTGGATGGCAAAGAGGAATTAATTCGCTTGTTTTTTTTACACCCAAAACTGCTGATACTTCAGCTAATGTAATAGGGTCTCCTTTTGGCATTTCTTTATTTTTAATTAATTCAAAAACCTCTTTGCCAACATAAATTTTACCTGATGCTAAAGCCCTTCTAAAAGTTTCTTTTTTTGATGAAACATCAACCATATTAAAAGAATTTTTTTGAAAAATTTCTTTAGCCCAATCTTTTAATTCCTCTTGATTTATTATTTTAAAATGTTTCATTATCCTCCAGTACTTGATAGGTTTTGTGTAAGACCTGTATCTCCAAGTTCTAAATAATGAGACTCTTTTTTAAGATGCAACTGTTTAATAATAAGGTCTATAAGTTCTTCTTTTTGATCATCTTGTTGTAATAAGTGTCTAATACTAATTCCCGTATTTCCAAACAAGCATAATCTTAAATCACCTCTTGATGTAATCCTTAATCTGTTACATGTTTTACAAAAATCTTTAGAGTAGGGAGCTATTATTCCAAATTTACCTTTAAATTCAGGATGAACATAATTTATAGATGGACCTGCATCCTTACCAAAAGTTTGATAAATCCAATTATTTTTTTCAAGATATTCTTTGAATATTTTAGATGAAACATGATTTTTTTTAAAATAATCAAGATTATCTCCAGTTTGCATAAGTTCTATAAATCTAAAATCAATCTTATTGTTTTTTACAAAGGATCCAAATTTTTCAAAATCATTATACGTATCGTTAATACCTTTTAGTAAAACGGCATTAATCTTTATATTTTTAAAATTTAATTTTTGTAAAATTTTTATTCCCTCTAGTATTTCAGGCAATCTGTCGTGTCCAGTTAATCTTTTAAACGTTTCTCTATCAAAACTATCTATACTGATATTAATTCCATCTAGACCAGCATCAAATAATTGTTTAGCAATTTTATTCAATCTATAACCATTAGTTGTCATTGTAATTTTTGGAATATTAGAATTTTGTTTCATATCTTTAAGGATATCAAAGAAATCTTTTCTGACCGTAGGCTCACCACCAGTTAATCTTATTTTACAAACCCCTAACTCTGACAAAGCCTTTGTTAATCTTGATATTTCTTGAGACGACATAAACTTTCTCGTATCTCCAGGTGTTTTTTTATATCCTTGAGGTAAACAGTATGTACATTTGTAATTACAAACATCAGTTATAGACATTCTAATATAAGGAAATTTTCTACCAAAAGTATCTGTAAGAGTTTTCATTTAGTTTATTTTATATTATATTTTAATACAAATCATGAACAAAATTTTTAAAGCAAATGAAATTAAGCAGTTTCAAAGAGATGGAGCAATATTTCTAAAGAATAAGTTTGATTTGAAATGGATAGACAAACTTCAAAAGGGTATTGAAAGAGATATAAAAAACCCAAGCCCAAGATTTAAGTCACATACTGTTGAAAAGGGTGTGCCAGCATACTTAGAGGATTATTGGACCTGGCATTTAGTGCCTGAATTTAAAGAATTTGTTTTTAAATCTCCTTATGCTCAAATTGCCTCAGAATTGATGGTAGCAAAAAAAGTTAATTTAGTAATGGATAATTGGTTTTTAAGAGAAGCAGGTTCCAAATCATCAACACCATTTCATCATGATATTAGTTATTTTGATATGGATGGAACTATGTGCGTTCTATGGTTGCCATTACAACCAACAGCAAGAGATGAAGGAGTTGTGTGGGTTAAGGGGTCACATTTATGGAATAAATTATTTTTAAGAGTTTTGTTTAAAGATGGCCACAAAGTTGAAGGAAACGAATGTTTTGTTAATGGAAAAAAATATGAACTTCCACCAGATATTTTAGGAAATAAAAATAAATATGAATTTTTACAATGGGATTGTGAATTAGGAGATGCTGTAATTTTTGATATGAGAACTTTACACGGAACGCTTAGTGAAAATATACCAAACAAAACTTTAAGTCGTTATACATTAAGAGTAGCTAAAGAAGATTCTAAAATAAGCTATGATGGGGACTGGACAAGTTTTAATTATAGAAAAGCTATGCAAGATGAAGGATATAAAAATGGCGATCCTGTGGAAGGCAAATTATTTCCAACTCTTTATCAGTGTTAACTAGCTTCCAGTTTTCTCTACAAAAACTGGAAGGTAATTAATTATTAACCTGCAGGTTTATAGCCTGACATTGATTTTGCAGCTTGTTCAGCAGCTTTATTCATATCCATTTCTTCCAAGATAATCATATTTTCCACTGTACCACTTGCTTCAACAGCTAATTTTACACCAGCCAAATGTTCAAAGGGCATATCACCAGATGTAACCGCATAAAAATCATATTGACCTCTTGTTATTGCAAATGACTCTAATTTTCCTCCTACAGATTCAGTGAGTGCTTTTACTGCTGTTGATCTATCTTGATTAGGATCTTTTATAAATCCTTGAAAAGCTTTTGCAGTATAATTACCCATTATTATGTATTTAGTCATGAGACCTCCTTTTTTATTTGATTATTCTATCAATATTAAAAAATTTTTTAATGTGCAAAAATTACATGGTAGACACAAATAATAGTAATGTTAGATTGAAATATGTATGAAAAATATGGTCAATTTATTGATGGACAATGGTGTCAATCATCAGATAAGCAAACTTATGATGTAATCAATCCAGCGACAGAGGAAATTATAGGTAAAGCCTCTAAAGCTTCCCCAGAAGATGTGGATAGAGCATTAAAGTCTTCAGAGAAAGGGTTGAATACATGGAAAAAAACACCTCCATGGCAGCGTGCAAGTATCTTAAGAAAAATTGCGGATACTATAAGAGAAAAAAGTAATGTTTTAGCTAAATGGATGACGCTAGAAAATGGAAAACCTTTAGCAGAGGGAGCTGCTGAAGTAAACGGAACAGCTGATATTTTTGAATGGAATGCAGAGGAAACAAAAAGAATTTATGGACAGACGATAGAAAGTAGATTTGAGGATACTAGAGTTCACGTTTATTATCAGCCAGTTGGAGTTGTTGCTGCTTTATCACCTTGGAATTTTCCACTTATTTTAGCAGCTAGAAAAATTTCAACTGCTTTAGCCGCAGGATGTTCGGTAATAATTAAACCTGATACAATTACACCTGGTGTGGTTATGCAATTAGTTGAAATTTGTAGAGAGTCTGGTGTTCCAGCTGGAGTAGTGAATCTTCTGTCAGGTGACCCTCCAAGTATAGCCTCTCAATTGATCCAGTCAGACATAATAAAAAAGATTTCAATTACTGGATCAGTAAGGGTTGGAAAATTAATACTTAAACAAGCTGCAGATAAGGTGCAAAGAGTAACAATGGAACTAAGTGGACATTCACCTTTTATAGTTTTTGACGATGCTGATATTAAAAAAGCTGCTGACATGGCAATTGCTGCAAAATTTAGAAATAATGGACAAGTATGTATATCTCCTAATCGATTTTATATTCATGAAAGTAAAAAGAATGAATTTATAGATTTATTTATTGATAAAACAAAAAAATTGAAAATTGGAGATGGTATGGACCCATCAACTCAATTAGGTCCTTTAACAACAGAAAAAAGATTAAATGAGGTAGAAACTTTAGTCGAAAAAACAAAAAAAGAAGGAGCAAAAGTTTTATTAGGTGGAAAACGACCAGCTGGATTTAATAAAGGATTTTTCTATGAACCAACAATTTTTGATGAAGTAAAAGATGATTTTACAATAATGAGAGAAGAACCATTTGGACCATTAGTTCCAATGCTTTCTTTTAAATCTTTTGATGAGGTGATAGAGCGAGCTAACAATCATGAATTAGGATTGTGTAGTTATGTTTGTACAAATTCGATGGAAATAGCTCATTTAGCTTCTGAACAACTTGAGACAGGATCTGTAGCAGTTAACACCGGTTTTGTCGCTATCGCCGAAGCTCCTTTTGGAGGAATTAAACAAAGTGGATATGGTAGAGAAGGCGGTTCAAATGCAATAAAAGATTATTTAAATGTGAAATATACTCACATGGGCATCAAAGGTTAAATTAAGTACAAATATCGATATGAAATTATTAAGAGTTGGTGAATTCAAAAATGAAATACCAGCAATATTAGATGAGAAAAATAAAATTAGAAATATTTCAAGTTACTTAAATGACTTAAATCCACAGTCATTAAATTTTGATACCTTAGATAAGATTAAGAAGATAGATTTTGAAACTCTTCCTGAAATAGACCCAAGTATAAGAATTGGATCATGTATTTCAAATCCAGGAAATTTTTTTGCAATTGGATTAAATTATAAAGCCCATGCAGAAGAAACAGGAGCTAAGCCACCTGATTTTCCTGTAGTATTTAACAAGTCAGTTCATTCAATTGTTGGACCAAACGATAATGTTATTATACCTCAAAACTCTAAAAAACTAGATCATGAAGTTGAAATTGCAATGGTTATTGGAAAAAAAGCAAAAAGAGTTTTAGAGAAAGATGCACAAGATTATATTTTTGGATATTGCAT
>NTJL01000019.1 GCA_002457485.1 Pelagibacterales bacterium MED-G42 | reverse complement strand
CAGCTAGAATTGATAGCCTTTATAGTGGTGTGAGAAAAATTCATTATAAAATGTATTTTCATTATCTATATTTTAATGCAGTTAAATGGAGTTACTTGCAAGGAATGGTAATTGTTCCTTATTTAGCGTTAGCACCAACAATAATAACAGGTGCAATTACTTTAGGTTTTGTTCAACAAATTATTAGAGCTTTTGGAAGAGTTGAAACCTCACTACAATACTTAGTTAGAAGTTGGCCAATAATAGTTGAGCTAATATCCGTATGGAAAAGACTTAATGAATTTGAAAATAAATTAAAAGTTAATACAGAAAAATTATCAAAAGAAGAAATTTAGTGACCTTGAATATTGAATTAATTGATAAGATTATCAATGTGACCTCAAAGGCTGCAACATCTTGTTATAAATTTTTAGGTAAAAACGATAAAGTAAATGCTGATAAAGCTGCAACAGACTCAATGCGACATGAAATTAATAAACTTGAAATTAATGGTGAAGTTGTAATTGGTGAAGGTGAACTTGACGAAGCACCAATGTTATATATTGGAGAAAAATTAGGTGCTGGTGGAAAAATAAACCTTGATATTGCCGTTGACCCATTAGAGGGAACAAATTTTGTTGCAAAAAACTTACCTGGTGCATTATCAGTTATTTCAATTGCAGAAAAGGGTAATCTTTTTAATGCTCCAGAAACTTATATGAACAAACTGGCAGTATCAAATAAGATACCTGTAGACGCTACTGACTTAGATTTTCCTGTTGAAAAAAATATACATAATATAGCGGACTATTTAAATAAAGATATTAAAGATATAACTGCATGTTTATTAAATAGACCTAGGCACAAGGAAATCATAGATAAACTTAAAAAAATGAATGTAAAATTAAAATTAATTACTGACGGGGATGTATCTGGTGCTTTAATGGTAACCGATGATAAATACAATGTAGATATTTTTTTAGGTATTGGGGGAGGGCCAGAAGGTGTTTTGGCTGCGTCAGCTTTAGATACATATGGATGTAAATTTCAAGGAAGATTTCTTTTTGAAAATGAAAAAGATATTTCAAGAGCAAAGAAAATGGGTATTACAGATTTAAATAAGAAATATGATTTAAAAGAAATTATTAAAGGGGACTCAATTTTCTGTGCAACCGGCATAACGGCTGGAGATTTGGTAAAGGGTATTAATGTTAAAGATAGTAAATACATAACAGAAACTTTAGTTACTCACAAAAGCTCAAATACCTGTAAAATTGTTACAAGAGAAGACACTATAAAAACTTGATAAATAATATTTTTTACAATAAAAGATCGAAGTTTGGTCCCTTCGTCTATCGGTTAGGACACGTGGTTTTCATCCTCGAAAGAGGGGTTCGATTCCCCTAGGGACCGCCATTAATGATATACTACGTTTATTTAATAAAAACAATTAATTCAAGATTAAACAAAACGTATGTTGGTTATACAAATAATTTAAGAAATAGATTAGATAAACACAATTCAAATAAAGGTGCTAGATCTACAAAAGGATTTAAGTGGGCTCTTATTTATAAGAAAAAATTTATTTCCAAATCTAAAGCTATGTCATATGAATATAAATTAAAAAAGAATAGAAAAAAAAGAAATGAAATTGTTGAGAAATACAAATAAAATTGCAGTAATATTACCATATAAAGAAATTTATTCAGAAAACTTTTCAGGTGCTGCCTCTATTTGGGTTAAAGATTATTTTAATAAATCAATATTATCAAATTTCACTTTTATTTATGGTTCACTAGGAAAAGGATTAAAACCAATTACTAAAAATTTCACTAATTTAAATGTAACAAATATGTCTATCTCTAAAACAAAAAGTTATATAAAAAAATTTTATGCTGAACATTTAAAAAAAAAATTCAATATTATTGAAATACATAATAGACCTGAATATTTAAACTTTTTAATTAAAAATAATATTAATAGTAAGTTAATTTTTTTTTTTCATAATAACCCTCAAGATATTCGAGGGTCAAAAACGGTAAAGGAAAGAATCAATATTTTAGAAAATACACATAAAATTTTTTTTGTTAGTCGATGGACTAAAAAAAAATTTTTTGAGGGTCTTCCATATAAAACAAAATCAAATTGTGAAATTTTATATCCATCTATGCAAGTTATAAAAAGATTTAACAATAATAAAAAGAAACAAATTATTTTTACTGGTAAACTAAATTCTTCAAAAGGTTATGATCTTTTTGGTAATGCTATTATTCAGATTTTAAACAAGAATAAAGATTGGACTGCCATAGTTGCTGGAAACGAACCCAGAGAAAAATTTGATTTTACACATAAGAGATTGAAAATATTTCCTTGGCTACCTCATGAAAAAATTTTGAAATTATATGATGAATCCTCTATATCCGTAGTTCCCTCAAGATGGGAAGAACCTTTTGGTAGAACTGCAATGGAGTCAGCTGCATATGGTTGTGCGACTATAACTTCTAATAGAGGAGGTTTAGTAGAAACTTTTGATAATAAATTAATATTAAAAAAACTTTCCTCTAATGAAATTATTAAAAAGATTAATTATTTAATTAAGAAACCAAAAAAATTAAAGAAATATCAAAAAGAAAATTTTCAGAATCCGAAACATTCACTCGATGTTTTATGTAAATATCTAGACTCTGTTAAACTAAATCTACTTGATAAAACAATCAATATATTAAAATCAAATGGTCCTAGAATATTACATATATCTAATTTTAATGAAAAGAATAATCATAGATTATTTAATATTTCAATAGCATCAAAATTAACTAATGGCTTTATCAGAAACAAATGTGACGTAATTAATTTTAGTTATAGAAATTATCTCTCAAATAACTTCTTTCCTAAACTAGATGAAGATGTTTTAGACATATGTAACAATTACAAACCAGATTTAGTATTGTTAGGTCACAATAATATCTTAAAAAAGAATACTCTCGAAAAAATCAAAGAAAAGAAATCTAAGATTAATTTATGGTATGAAGATCATGTTGTAAATTATGGCCCAAACTGGAAAAATAATCTTAATTTAATTGAAAAAAATCATCAACTTATTGACAATTATTTTATTACAACACATCCTAGTGAAATTAAAACTAAGATAAATAAAAAAAAAATCAATTACCTTCCAATACCTGTTGATCCAAATATCGAGAACCTCAAAATCTACGAAAATAAATACAGATATAAAGATTTATTCTTTGCGCTAAGCCATGGTGTCAATTATGGAGGTCTAAGAAATAGATCAAAAGATGAAAGAGAGGAATTCTTAAAAAATTTAATTAACATAAATGAAAGCATAAAATTTCATATATTGGGAATAAACCAAGATATTCCAAAATGGAACTTTAACTTTTATAAAGAGATTTCATTCTGTAAGATGGCTTTAAATCTAAGCAGGGGAAGACCTTTAAAATATGCTACATCAAATAGAATAGCATCTTATGTAGGAAACGGAATACTGACTTTTATAGATGAAAAGGTCAAATTTCAAAATCTTTTCAACCATGATGAATTGGTAACATACAAAAATGAAAGTGATTTAATTGAAAAAATTCTTGCTTTGAAAGATGATACCAAAAAAATTAATAAGATTTCAAAGAAAGGAAAGGAAAGATATTTTGAAATCTTTGATAACTCTATAATTGCTGATTCAATTATTTCTGAAAGTTTAAATATGACACCAAAATTTAATTATGTATGGAAAAAATAAAGTTATTTGTATTGCTGGAAAAAATCAATGTTCTATTGATTTCCTTAAATTTACTGCAAAAAAAATAAAAAAAAGAAATATTTTAGTCTTACCCAATAAAAGTGATAAAGGTAAATTAACTTGGCAACCTTCACTTAGATCTTATGCCGAAAAGAACAACTTCAAAATAACTAATCTCAAAAGTTTATACAAAATTGAAAATTTAATATTTATTTCTATTGAGTTTGAAGAATTAATAAATTTAAAAAATTTTAAATCAAAAGAGTTGTTTAATTTTCATTTTAGCTTACTCCCAAAATATAGGGGGTGTCATACAAATTTTTTTCAGCTTTATTTTGGGGAAAAAAATTCTGGTGTTACTTTGCATAAAATTGACAATGGTATTGATACAGGACCAATTATATCAAATATTAAATTTAAGATAAATATTAATGATAATGCACTAGTCAATTATAAAAGATTAATGAAAAGTTCATCTCTTTTATATAAAAAAAACTTTGTTAAAATTATAAAAAACAATTATAAAGAAAAGAAACAAAATAATAAAAGATCAACTTATTTTTCAAGAAGTTCTGTAAATTATGATAAAATGAAGCACTTTAGTATAAAAAATATGAATTTAAAATTTTTTCACAGGATAAAGGCTTTCATATTTCCACCACTTCAATTACCTGTCGTAAATTCTAAATTAGTGAAAAATATTAGATTAATTAATAAAAAAATAGTTCTTACTTACCTATGATTAAATTTTTTGACTTACATCGTCAGGATAAGGCTCTATTTAAATATTTTTTAAAAGATCTTAAATCTTTATTAAAAAAAAATGATTTTATACTAGGGAATGGCGTTAAAAAATTTGAGGAAGAATTTTCTAAATTTTGTGGATCTAAATATTCTATTGGTGTCGCTAATGGAACTGATGCTTTAACATTAGCTTTAAAAGCTTTAAATTTAAAAGAAGGTTCTGAAGTCATTATACCAGCTATGACATACTGCTCAACAGCATTTGCAGTCATAAATGCAAATTTAAAACCTGTTTTAGTGGATATTGAGAATGATTCACCCTTGATTGCAATAAATAAGATTAGAAATAAGATTAATCAAAAAACCAAAGTAATTATGCCTGTACATTTATATGGTTCAGTTGTTGATATAGATAAAATAAAAAAGTTAATAAAACGAAAAGATATTTTCTTAATAGATGACTGCTCTCAGGCACATGGAGCTATGCATGATTACAAAAACAAAAAAAAATCTGTAGGTTCCTTAGCTGATATTTCTTGCTTTAGTTTATATCCTGGAAAAAATTTAGGTGCTTATGGTGATGCCGGAATAATTACAACTAATAGTAAGAAATTTTATAAGATTATCAAAAATTTGAGAAATTTAGGTTCAGATAAAAAATTTGAGCACACAAAAATTGGTTATAATAGTCGTTTAGACACAATTCAATCATTAATACTTTTGAGAAAATTAAAATTTTTACCTAAAAATAATAATAAGAGAAAAAAAATTGCAAATATTTACAATAATGAAATTGAAAACAAAAATATAGAAAAAATAAAATACACAAAATATTCTGTATATCATCAGTATGTAATTAAAACCTCTAAACGAAATAAACTGATAAAATTGTTTGATAAAAATAAAGTTCAATATGGTTTTCATTATCCAAAATCAATTAATCAATTAGCTATCTTTAAAAAAACATTTTCAAAAAATAAATTTGCTAATGCAGAAAAATTAGCAAAAAAAGGAATAAGTTTACCGATAGATCCAAATCTTGAAATTAAACAAGTTAAGAAAATAGTAAAATTAATTAATTCTATTTAAGAAATTAATAATTCTATAAGAAAATTTATTGTTAGTAAGAGGTTTCTTTTTATTTTTCATAGATATAAAAAAATGGTTTATCTCATTTATTAAAGGAGATTTATTATTTATAATAATTGATTTTGAGTTTCCTTCATAAATTTGAGCTTTAGAGTTTATGAATTTTTTATCAAATTTAGACATATCTGGATATTTGGCATATTTATCATAAATTCTTAAGGGGTTATTTAAATTTAGTTCATCAAAAAAAAGCATTTTTTTTTCACCAACAACTGTAATGGTTCTTACTTTAATTGGATTAAGCCAACTCGAATTTATATCTATATACGTATTATCTAATTTCATATGTAAGTTTGAAATATCTGAGATATTTTTTTTTAAAACTTGATAGTCAATATGCTTGATAGGATTTGGTAGTTTATTGAAAATATGTAATATTATACTTAAGTCATGAGATGATAAGTCATAGGATGAATTAACATCTGCTCTTATCGGTCCCAGATTTTCTCTTTGAAATCTTATATATAAGATTTTACCCAACTTTTTACTTTGAATGATTTTCTTTATATAATTAATATAATTATTGAAACAATAAATATAACCAAACATAATAAACTTTTTCATTTTATCTAAAAGAGTATTTATTTTTTTGAATTCATTAATTTTAATAAAGCCTGGTTTTTCAAGAAAAATTTGCTTATTCTTAATAATTGCTTTACTAACAATTTTGAAATTAACCGAGGGCGGGGTAGCAAAGAAAAAAAAAGGTATGGTTTTATCATTTAACAAATCTTTATAACTTTTTGTAATTATCAAATTTTTATATTTCTTTTTTAAAATAAGAGTATTTTTGTAATTTTGATCGTATATATATATTTTTTTGATACCAATTTTTAATAAAGAATTTGTGATTATAGAACCCCAATAACCACAACCTATCACAGCAACTTTGTATTTATTGAAGTTAGAACTTTTCATAGATATTATTTTATATAAGTTTATAAAATAAAATAAACTTTAATTTTAGATAAAATTTATTTCATTGAAAATGAAAAAAGAAAAAATAATTATTTTTAAAAATGATGCGATTGGGGACTTAATTCATAGTAGAGAAGCAATTCACAATATTTCTGTGTCTAATCCTAATAAGCAAATAATTCTTTTTTTATCAATAAACAGTAAAAATTTTAATTTTTTATTTAATTATAAAAACATTATAATTAAAACTATCAGAAATAATTTGACAATATTTGAAAAATTTTTTTTATTTATCTATATAATCAAAAATAGAATCAATGAAATTTTTATTTTGACACCAAAAAATTTCTTTTTCTTACTTCCAATAATTTTCAAAAAGATAAAATTTTATGCAATTTGTGTTGATGATTTAAACAATTATAAGAGACCTAGTAATTATTTAAGAAAAAATTTATACAAAATTGTAATCAATGATAGGTCTGCAATTTATAAAAGACCTTCTATAGAAAGCTTACAGAATAAATTGATTGGAGATTATTATGTTAAAAAATACGAATTAAATTTTTCATATGTTAAGAAAAATGATCTTATTTATCAAAAAGATTATATTTATTTCCACTTAAAACAAAGACGTTTTGAAAGACTTAAATGGGGAATTAATGAGTTAGAGAAAATATTAAATTATTTTCTAAAATTTAATAATAAAGTAATAATTACCCGTGATATTGAAGTTGATCAAAGATCTTTTCAAATAAAAGATAAATTTAAATATTATGATTTTAAGACTGATAAGTTCATTAATAATAATTCTAATATAATATTACTAGACAATATAGAGGGAGCTGATTTATACAATGTTATTAGAAATGCCTCAAAAATAATTGCTTTTCATGGAATGATAACTAGTTTTGCTTGGATTGAAAAGAAAAAGGTTTTGGATTTATATGATGTTGAAATAAACAATCGGGATGACTACAGAAAATACAGAAATTCATTTTATGAATTTAAACCATCTTATAATAATTATGATTTTATAATACCAAAAAAAGATATTAATAAAACTTTAAATAAAATGAATTTTTTCTTTAATAAGTAAATGGAAAAAAAAATTATCTTAAGACTATCTAACGGGCTAGGAAACCAAATGTTTATGTACGCTACAGCTTATTCCTTAGCTAAACGATTAAATAGAAAATTAATAATTGATGATGAAACAGCTTTTAGAGCGAGAAAAAATATAAGTAAATATGCTTTATCTAATTTTGATATAGCTAGTGAAATCGCACCAAATAGTAATAAATTTAAGTCAAATATTGGTTATCTTAAAAGAAAATCATTTAAATTTTTAGATAAATTTATGATTAAAAAAAAATTTTTGATTGAACAAAAAGATTTAAATAAAATATCAAATTATGACCCCGAAATTTTCAATAGAGATTATGCAGAAAATCTTTATATGGAAGGACACTTTGAAAGTGAAAAGTATTTTTTGAATTATAAAAATTTTATTGAAAAAGAATTCATTTTTAAATGTAGAGATTTATTCAAAAAATCTCCTTTTTATAAAGTTTTAAGTCAAAATAATTCAATATCTATTTGTTTAAGACAAAATAGATTTAGTGAAGGAATGAATAAGAAAAATAATGAGAATAATGTAAAATCTAAAAAATTTTCACATGAGCAAATAGAATATATAAACAACTCTATAGATTATTTTAAAAAAAAAATTTCAAATCCTGTATTTTGTTTATGGTCTAATGATATTGAAAATATTAATTTAAATGATTTTTCAGCAAAAATTACTAAAATTATTCATAATAAAGAATTCTATAATAGTTTAGATCAAAACTCTTTAGATTTGTATTTAATAACACAGGCAAAACATCATATAGTTATTCCATCAACATTTAATTGGTGGGGGGCTTGGTTGTGCTCAAATAAAGAAAAAATTATATTGAGACCCTCTAGTAATTATTTCAGTCAATTTAAGATAAATAATAATGATTTTTGGCCTGATACATGGTTAAAGATTAATAAATAGATTATTATGAAAATTTATAGATGTAGAAATTGTAAAAAAAAAAATTTGAAGACACTTTTTTCTCTTGGTAATCAATATTTTACTGGAAAATTTTTAAAAAATGGTGAAAAAGTAAAAAAAGCCAAAATTAATCTCTGTATTTGTACACAATGTAAACTTGTTCAATTAAGAGACCAATACGATCTTAAATACATGTATGGTCCAGATTATGGGTATCGGACTGGTATTAATAAAACAATGTCATCTCATGTTAAAAATATAACCAAATATTTATCCAAAAAAGTAAATCTGAAAAATAGAGATTATGTACTAGATATAGCTAGTAATGATGGAACATTATTAAATTATTATAAAACCAATATTAACACATTTGGTGTGGATCCTATATTAGATAAATATAAAAGATTTTATAAGAAAATTAGTTTTACTTCTAATAATTTTTTTTCAAAATCTGCTGTCACATCTAAAACCAAAAAAAAATTTAAAATAATAACTGCTTTATCAGTATTCTATGACTTAAATGATCCAAATAAATTTTTAAAAGATGTTCATTATATTTTAGATAAAAAAGGTCTTTTTTTATTAGAATTTGCTGATCTAGCATCATTAATAAAATTGAATATGTTTGATACAATTTGTCATGAACACGCAGAATATTATTCAACAAAAGTTTTATTAGATATGTTTGATAAAAATAATTTTAAAATAATTCAAATCAATAAAAATGATATTAACGGAGCGAGTAAGCAATATCTTTTATCAAGAAAAGACTCTATTTTTAAATCAAATAAAAATAATATTAATAAAATTTTGTATGAGGAAAAAAGATTAAAACTTGATGACCCAAAAATTTACATCAACTTTTTTAAAAGAGTCCAAAAAATTGGAAAGCAACTCAAATCTTTTATAAATACTCAAAAAAATAAAGATAAAATAATTCACGGATATGGTGCTTCGACAAAAGGTAACACTCTTCTACAATTTTTTAAAATTGGTAGAAAAGAAGTTGAATATATTTCAGATAGAAATCCTGATAAATATGGCTTAAAAACACCAGGGACAAATATTACTATTATTTCTGAAAAAACATCACGTTTAAAGAAACCAGATTTTTATTTGGTTTTGCCATGGCATTTTAAAAAAGAAATTTTATCCAGAGAGCTTAAAATACGTAAAAAGGGAACAAAATTTATTTTTCCATTACCAAAACTTAAAATAATTTAATTAGGTAAAAAAATAAAGTTATTATCTTTAATATTGTGTTTTTTGATTTCAAATTTAGATATTTCTCTATTATGTAATTGATAACAATCATAGCCAATATTTTTTACAAAATTAATTGTATCTTTAATTGGTTTTTTTGTATGTTTCTCCTCAATCTCTATAAGTAAAATCGGTTTATCTCTTTTTATTGTATCTATTGAACCTTTTATTACCTCACTTTCATGTCCTTCAACATCAATTTTTATAAATCCAATCTTTTCTGATGATGGAATTATTTTATCTAATAGAGTTTTTTTTACATCAAAACTTTCATAATCTATAATATCATTTTCTTCATGGATTGTAGCAGCACCTAACTTAAACAATTCCTCGTAATTCTTATCAAACAGTGAATTTCCTCTATTGGGTATTTTCAATTTTGTAATACCTTCTGTGTTTGAAAGAGCATAATTAAAAATCTCAATATTATCTGTAATCTTTGTTAACGTAGAATTGAGATTTTCATAAATTAGAGGGTTTGGTTCAAATGAAAAAACTTTTTTAAAATGTTTTGAAAGTTTATAACTATAAACACCTCTATAAACCCCAACATCTATTGCAGCTTTATTTTTATCCTCATAATTATGAATTATAGACAATTCCTTCTCATAATTCTTATTAATTTCTCTTTCAAGTCTTCTTTTAAGTAAAAAATTTTTGCTAAAAAAAATTTTTTTTATAAAATATTCAATATCTTTTATCATTATCATTATCAATTATTTTGCCTTTAAATATCTTATATTTCAATTAAAAATTGATATAAGACTTAAATGACTAAATTTAAAAACTATTTTATCTTATCTTTTGTTTTGTTAATTTCTTTTGAATTAATTAGTTATTTTATTTATAAAATTAAAATTCTTGAAATATCGCACAAACCAAAAATTTATCTTAATAAAGATGAAATTTCTAACGATGAGTGGTGGATTGAAGAAAATTTATGGGGATCATGGCATATTGATAATAGTAAAACCAGACAAATAAGAAGTTGCTATGATGCTACTTATATCTCTAACGAAGTAGGGGCCAGAGACAGCTCTTTTTCGACAAATACATCAAATGATGTAATTTTAATAGGAGATTCATTTGCAGAAGGTTATGGTGTTAATTTAATTGATACATCCCAAAAATATATTGAAAAATTGACGGGTTTAAATGTGCTTAATTTTGGAGTTTCTAACAATACAGGCATTGTTCAGTATTATGAAATTTACAAAAATTTTGCCAAAAATTATAAACATAACAAGCTAATAATCTTTTTTTTACCAAGTAATGATTTTGGAGAAAATGATTATAATAATTGGCGTGGATCAAAAAGATATCGTCCATATTATAAGGTAACAGAGAATAATAATTATGAAATCTTTATACCTAAAAATGCTGTTAAAAATCATAAATCAAAAACAAAAAAAATTAAAAAGCTTTTTAAAGATTTTTTTTGGACCTCTGGTTTATTTATTAATCTAAATTACAACTATAAAATTTATAGAGCTAAGAAAAAGCATGGTAAAGATACATTTTCAGGTTATTTTGATTCAAAATTAGATCAACAAAAGGCTGCAATTTACTTTATTAAAAAGATGATAAAAGAAGCCAATATCGATACATATTTAGTTAGTATTCCAAGACTACAAGATTTTGATGCATTTAATCAAGGTGAGAATTTAGATGATGTTTATTGGATAAAGTCTTTAAATGATATCAGTAAAAATAACAAAAATTTTACTTTCATTGATTTAATAAAATATCCAATATCGAATTTAAATGATCTTTATTTAAAATGTGATGGTCATTGGACACCTAAAGGAAATAAATGGGCTGCAGAGATAATTTCTGAATATTTGAAATAATAAGTCCATACATATAGTTATAAATATTTTAAAATACATTCGGATTTAAAGTATCACTTTATAATTAATAATATTTATTTGGATTTTTTATTCGAATTTTTTTTCATAACTTAATCTTATTGAGTGCATTGTTTTTAAAAATATTTGCCTCTTTTATGTATCTTCTGACCATTTGCGTTGTTTTGTGACCAGTCATTGCCATAATACTACGTTCATCAGCACCAGATTCTGCAGCGACTGTTGCAAAACCTGATCTTAAGCTATGACCTGCAAAATTTTTATTCTCAATCCCTGCTAAATTTAAATATTCTTTTATTAACAATACTACTGATTGATCAGTTAATCTTTTGTCAGTTAATGATGATCCTTTAGAAAATCTTCTAAAAATAGGTCCAGATTTAATTTTAGAAATTTCTAACCATTTTTTAAGATTGACAATTGGGCAATAAGTTTCATTATCGAAGTAGGGTAGTCCTTTAATCATTCCTTCGCCGAATTGATCGGTTTTTGATCTTTTAATAGTAATTTTGAGCCCTTCAGGTACAAATTCTAAGTCTTCATGGTCAATTGAAATTAGCTCAGTTCTTCTAAAACCACCTCCAAATCCAACTAAGATTATTGACTTATCTCTAAACTTCTTAATATCCTCAGTTTTTTGTTTATCTATTTGATTAATTATTAATTTTAAATGATTGATTAATATAGGTTTTTTACCTTTTTGAATGCTTCCTTTAACTCTTCTTATTCCCATTAAATTTTCAACAATGATTGGATGTTTTGTATCGAGATAATGCCCTTTTAGTTTATGAACCATACTAATTGACACTAACCTTCTTCTTAAAGTGCTTATTTTTGAATTTTTAGAAAGGTGAGTAAGGTATAAAGAAACTATTTTTGGCTCTGATGGTAAAGACTTTAAGCCATGCTTAGCACAAAAAGCTCCAAAATCTTTAAAGTCAGATTTATAAGCTCTTAAAGTGTTATTTGCTTTAGAGCTTTTGAGGTTATTTAAAGTTGCCTCATGTAGCGATTTTAGGTCTGTTGTTAATTCATTCATATAATTACTATTGATAACAATTAATTATCATTAGTAATATATCAAGTGATTTTTAATGTCAACAATTATATTTTTAATAAATGGAAACCGATTCAGACACAATTATTAAACTATCAGCATTAGGAATACTTGTTCTTATAGGAATTTGGTACTTATTTAGAGGAACGTGGATTTATATGTTCTGGCTAATCTTAACGGCTTTAGACTTAGTTTACTTATTTTTCGTAATATTTGCTAATACAACAAGTGCTGCTGACCTTATTCCTCCATTGATAATACTTGTAGCTTTGATATTTTGGATAAATAAAATGGAAAAAAAGAAGTAAATATGGGTTCAATTGATGGAGAAATTCCTGCAGTATGGTTTTTAATTAGCTCGATTGGTTTTGTTATATTAACTTTTATTCAATATCGAAACACTGGTAAGAGCTTTAATACTATATTCTTGTCTATAATGGCTATTATTTTCTTTGTAAGTTACATAATTTTATTAATTCCACGCTAAAAATCAATGCAGGGAACAAAATTTCAATTAAAAGTCTGGAAATACCTTAAAACTATACCAAAAGGTAAGGTAAAAACCTATAAACAGGTGGCTATTGGCATAAAAAGCCCTAAATCGGCTCGTGCTGTAGCTAATGCTTGTGCTAAAAACCCATATGCTCCAAAAATA
>NTJL01000018.1 GCA_002457485.1 Pelagibacterales bacterium MED-G42 | reverse complement strand
GTTAAATGATTTGCTAATAACAATGAAAAAGGGTTGTTTATGTGCCCTTTGTGGAGCAATCCCTACTCCAATAATGAACATTCTTAAGTACTTTGGAGACGAAATGAAAAATGATATGGTTAAGGAAAATTAATGAGTTCTGAAAAAAGAAAAATTGCATACATTGATGGTAAGCCATATGAAATTGGTCCTAATCATACATCTATATTAAAATTTGTTAAAAGCTATGTAGGTGAAAAAAAAGTTCCAACTCTTTGTGATGATCCCAACTTAGCTCCATACGGAGCATGTAGAGTGTGTTCAGTAGAAGTAGCCTTAGAGAAAGATGGTCCCACTAGAATTGTTGCTTCATGTCATACACCAGTTGCTGAAAACCAACATATTTTTACAACTAATGAAGAGTTAACAGATCTTAGAAAAAATATTGTTGAATTAGTATTAACAGATCACCCTATGGAATGTGATACTTGTGAGGTAAATAATAATTGTGAACTTCAAACCGTTGCAAATGATTTAGGAATTTCAGATCACAGATATAACTCTCCTAAACAACATAAAGGAATTCCAAGAGATACATCTCATGATTATATGAGAATGAATTTAGATAACTGTATCAACTGTGGAAGATGTGTTAGAGCATGTGATGAAATTCAAGGATCATTTGTTTTAACAATGAGTGGTAGAGGTTTTGAATCTAGAATTACTACTGACAATGATATGACGTTTGGGGACTCATCTTGTGTTTCTTGTGGTGCATGTGCGCACACTTGTCCTACAGATGCTATTTCAGATGTGTTTCAATCTAAATCTGCAGCTGTAGACAAAAAAGTAAGAACAACTTGTTCTTATTGTGGTGTAGGTTGTAATTTAGAAGCTTCAATAAAAGATGAAAAAGTTGTAGCAATTGATACTCCCAAAGAAACTGATGTTAATGCAGGACATACTTGTATCAAAGGTAGATATGCTTTTAGTTTTTATGACCACCCTGACAGATTAAAAACTCCATTAATAAAAAGAAATGGAAAGTTTGAGGAAGCTTCTTGGGATGAAGCTTATAACTTTATCAAAAAAGAGATGAATAGAATTGTGAAAGATAATGGTCCAGATGCATTTGCAGGTATTTCATCCGCCAGATGTACAAATGAAGAAAATTATGTTTTTCAAAAAATGATAAGAGCAGCTGTTGGAACAAACAGTGTTGATTGTTGTGCAAGAATTTGTCATTCGCCAACAGCATGGGGAATGCAACAAACATTTGGAACCGGTGCAGCAACTAATTCTACAGAAGATATTTATCATGCAGATTGTTTCATAGTAATTGGAGCAAACCCTACAAATGCTCATCCAGTAACAGGTGCAAAAATTAAACAACAAGTAATGAAAGGGAAAAAACTAATTGTACTAGACCCAGTTACTACTGAACTAGCAAGACTAGCTGATTACCACATTAAACTTAGACCAGGAACTAACGTAGCTGTTCTTAATATGATGTTGCACTTTATTATTAAATATAAATTATATAACGCAGATTTTGTAAGAGATAGAACAGAAGGTTTTGAAAACTTTTTAAAAGAAATTGAAAGACAAGATGTTGATAAATTGGCTAAAGTAGCAGGTGTTGACAAACAATTAGTCAAAGAAGCAGCTATAGCTTATGCAACTGCGGATAATTCAATGGAATTTCATGGTTTAGGAGTTACAGAGCAAGAGCAAGGATCAAAAACTGTCATGTTAATTGCAGATCTTGCTATGATCACTGGAAACATTGGAAGAAAAGGTGTTGGAGTAAATCCACTTAGAGGCCAAAACAATGTTCAAGGTGCAGCTGATATGGGTTGTCAACCTCACCAAGGTGCAGGATATTTTGAAGTATCAGATGAAAAAAATCAAAAATTTTATACTGAAAAGTATGGAGTAACTCATCCAACAAAAGCTGGTTTGAAAATTCCACAAATGTTTGAAGCTGCAATTAATAAAGAATTAAAAGGTCTCTGGATTATTGGTGAAGATATCGTTCAAACAGATCCTAATAGTGCTCATGTTGTTGAAGCAATGAATTCATTAGAGCTTTTAGTTGTCCAAGAAATATTTATGAGTGAAACTGCAAAACTTGCAACCGTAGTGTTACCAGGAACTACTTTCTTAGAAAAAGATGGAACATTTACAAATACAGAAAGAAGAATTCAAAGAGTTAATAGAGCTGTTCCTCCACTGCCTGGAACAAAACCAGATGGACTAATTGTAACTGATATGATGCAAAAACTTGGATTTGATCAACCTACATATGATGCTGATCAAGTTTTAGGGGAGATTGCAGATATTGTTCCTTTCTTTAAAGGTGTTACGAGAGAAAGACTTGGAAAACTAGGTTTACAATGGCCAGTAAAAGAGGATGGAACTGATACACAAATTCTTCATACTGAAACATTTAAATTAGGAAAAGGCAGATTAAAAAATTTTGACTGGAAAGAGTCTAGCGAGATAGAGGCGAACCACAAAGATTATCCATTGATATTAACGACAAGTAGAGTTTTGCAACACTATAATGCAGCAACAATGACTAGAAGAACTAAGAATATTAATATTGTAGATGAAGATGTTCTTTTAATTCATCCAAATGATGCAGCCAATAGAGATCTTAATACTGGAGACATTGGAAGACTCTATTCTGGAAGAGGTGAAGTGGCTTTAAAAGTAGAGGTTACTGATAAAGTAAAAGAGGGTATAGTATTTACAACATTTCATTTTCCAGAGCATATGGTTAATATGGTTACCGGACATGGTAAAGATGAAGAAACAATGTGTGCAGAATACAAAGTATCTTCTGTAGAAGTTCAGAAAATTTCAAACCAATTTAAAACAGAAGTAAAACCAAAAGAACATCAAGCTGAAGTTAGTTAATAAAAATGACCATAGGCTGGTGTTTTGATAATACTTATTCAAAATTACCTAATACTTTTAAAGAAAACATTAAACCTACTCCAGTCAATGAGCCTGAGGTAATAATCCTTAATAATGATTTAGCAGAAAGATTAAATCTTGATTTTTCTAAAGTTGACTCAAAAAATTTAGCACAGATATTTTCTGGAAATTTATTACCTGATGGAGCAAATACTATTGCTCAAGCTTATGCAGGACATCAATTTGGTCATTTTACAATGCTTGGCGATGGAAGAGCAGTACTTTTAGGTGAGCATTTAGTTAATAAAAACAGCCGTTTTGATATTCAATTTAAAGGTTCTGGAAAGACCTCATTTTCAAGAAGAGGTGATGGAAGAGCAGTACTAGGTCCAATGCTAAGAGAGTATCTTATCAGTGAAGCAATTCATGCATTAGGCATATCAACTACAAGAAGTCTAGCAGTTGTCAAAACTGGTGAAGAAGTTGTTAGAGAACAATCAATGCAAGGGGCTATATTAACTCGAGTGGCTTCAAGTCATATTCGTGTTGGGACTTTTCAATATATTGCTGCCAAACAAAATATAAAAGATTTACAAATACTAATTGATTATACAATTGATAGACATTTTCCTGAAATTAAATCATCCGAGTCTAAAACATTAGATTTATTAAATCTTGTAATGGATAAACAGTGCCAATTGGTTGTGGATTGGATGCGAGTTGGTTTTATTCATGGTGTAATGAATACCGATAATATGGCAATTTCTGGAGAGACTATTGATTATGGCCCCTGTGCATTTATGGATCAATATGATCCTCAAACTGTTTTTAGTTCAATAGATCAATTTGGAAGATATTCTTTTGAAAATCAACCAAGAATAACTAAATGGAACTTAGCAAGATTTGCTGAGTGTATTGTTAACCTTATTGATAAAGATGAAGATAAAGCAATAAAAATTGCTACTGAAACTATAAATAATTTTGAAAAAATTTATGAAAAAAAGTGGCTTAATATGATGCGAAATAAATTAGGTTTATTTGGAGAGGACAAAGATGATAAAAAATTAATTTTAGAACTTTTAAATTGGATGAAAGATAAAAAAGCAGACTATACTAATACTTTTTGTTATTTAATGAAAACAAATGATATCAAAGATCAGATCTATAAAGATGAGAGTTTTAAAAAATGGCAAAAACTTTGGTATAAACGTCTAGATTTGAATAAAGTATCTGAGGAAAAATATCTCAAACTAATGAGATCTACAAACCCTCTAATTATACCAAGAAACCATAATGTTGAAGAAGCTCTTAAAGCTGCAAGTAAAAATGATTTTCAGTTATTTAATGAATTATTAGAAGTTTTAAAGACACCTTATAAATCTAAAGAAAACATTTCTAAATTTTTAGAACCTGCTCCAGTCTCTAAAGAAAAATACCAAACATTTTGTGGAACATAGTTTTTTAAAGAACGTATGGTTCTGGTCTAGCTTTTTCACCTAATACTCTCTCTACTGCCATATTACTTATATCAATAGATTGATATGAGCCAGTTGTAATCAATTCTGTTAAGGCTCTACCAATGCCAGGAGCCTGCATCAAACCTCTACCTGTAAAACCTGTTGCTAAATAAACATTTTCAAATTTTGGATGTTTTCCAACAACTGCATTGTTGTCCAGTCTATTACAATCATAATAACCAGCCCAACCTCCTGTTAATTTTAATTCTTCAAATGCAGGTATTCTCTGTGCAAGAGCAGGCCAAACTAATTCTTCAAAATCATCCCATGCTGGCTCTAGATCTTCAGCTCCAAAAACAGATTTTGGTGATCCAGCTAAATATTCTTTACCTTCAGGTCTCCAATAAACACCAGTAGTTAGATCTCCGGTTAAAGGCATTTCTGGAATATGTTTAGGGCATTTTACTCTAAAAACTGTATGTTTTTGTGGTTCAACTGGAATATCTTCTAGCAATTCTTTTGTCCAACATCCTGCAGCAGATATGATTGTTTTAGCTTTAATTTCTGAAAGACTTTTAACCTCACCTTTTACAAACTCTGCACCAAGCTCTATTGCTTTACTTTTTAAAGCGCTATGAAATAAAAAAGGATCTATCCATCCTTCACTTTTGTTATCAGTAAAAGTTGCAGTTTCAATACCTTCATTATTTATATATGGAAAAAATTTTGAAAGTTCAGATCCTTTAATATTTTTTGTACCAGCATCACATGCTTTATGATTTTCTAATGCCTCATATTGTTCTTCAGCATGCTCAGAGCCAAACATCAATAAATATCCATTTGGAACCATGCTAGCTGTAGGATTAGGATTCTTCTCAGTCTTTAATAATTCTGGAATTTGAAAAATAAATTCTCTTGCAAACTTTCCTAATAAAATATTTTCTTTTTGATAAAATTGTCTTCTAAAACCACCTAATGAAAGAGGAAAAGATGCAGTTTTATATGTAGGATCTCTCTCTATAACTTTTACTTTTCTACCTTCTTTTGAGAGAAAGTATGCTGAAGCTGCACCAATTATACCACCACCAATTATTACTACATCTTCCATAACTAATTTAAATAATATATACTTAAATTGAGCACTAGTGCAAAGCAGCTCCAAAGTAAATAGGGAATCATCAAATATGAACTAATTAAATTGACACGTTTAAAATTTTTAATGAGAATAATTATCATAATAATAAGAGTAATTAATACTAAGACTGAAATTAAGATTTTATGAAATACGAAAAATGTAATACTCCAAGTTGTATTAATTATTATATGAATAAAATAGATATATATTGTTTTCATGTCTCTGTTTTTACTATGCCAAAATAACCAAATAGCTATCGTCATCATCAAATAAAGAGTTGTCCAAACTGGAGCAAAAATCCAATCTGGTGGACTAAATGATGGTCTAATTATTGATGAATACCAAGGTTCTTTAAAATTGACTGTGGCCATTCCACCAATTAAAGAAGCTGAAAAAGTGATGATTAAAAAAAGTATAAATGTTAAAAATTTATTTTTAAGCATAATAATAATATACATTAACATAAGATGAATAATAAAACTATTTGGATCACTGGTGGTAGCACCGGTATAGGTAAAGCCCTAGCAATAAAGTTTGCTAACAACGGATGGAATGTTGCAATTTCAGCAAGAAGGGAAAATCTTTTAAATGAATTATCTGATAAATATGAAAATATAACTTCTTTTCCACTTGATGTTACTGATAAAATAAAATGTACAGAAGTTTTTACTCAAATTAAAAATAAATTTCAGGAAATAGATATATGTTTTTTTTCAACTGGAACATGGAATCCAAAAAAAGAAAAAGATATCGACGTTGATCAAATTGAAGATGTTTTTAAAATAAACTTTTTTGGAACTTTAAATTCTATTAAGGCAGTTGAACAATATTATAGAGATAGAAAAAAAGGTATTATTACAATAGTTTCTTCAATTGCGGGTTACAGAGGATTACCTAATTCTACAGGTTATGGTCCTTCAAAATCGGCATTGAATAATTTAGCTGAGAGCTTGTATTTTGATTTCAAGCGCTCAAATGTAAGAGTTTGCTTAGTTTCTCCAGGTTTTATAAAGACACCTATGACAGATAAAAATGATTTTAAAATGCCATTTTTAAAATCACCTGAATATGCTGCTGATAAAATTTATGATGGTTTAATTAATAAAAAAATATTTGAAATTCATTTTCCCAAAGAACTGACACTTACATTGAAACTTTTAAGTTTTTTACCAAGTAAAGTTTACTTTTATTTAATTGGAAGGCTCACAAAATATCAAAAAAAAAATTAGTCTTTAACAAAAACAACTGTTAACTCGGCAACTTTGAATCCAAATTTTGTCATAGTGGCTCTGTTTATTGCTACTTTTTCATCTTGCTTAAATATCCAATCATCAAATGTTATTTTCATCTCTTTACCTTTAACTGGAACTAATAAAACATATTCAAATTTAAAAGCTGGACCGTAAGAATAACCTTTTGCTTTACCAACAACATCTCCAGCTGTTCCTTCATAATTGTTTTCATCTATTTTATTAATTATCCATTCTCTATTTTGAATTTCACCATCATCCCAATTGAACTTTTCTTTTAAAATCAGTTGCTTGCCATCCCAAGTTCCATTTAAATTTGCAGAAAATTGTCTTGTAACTTTACCAGACCTATTTTGTAATACACCCCAGGCCTTAACATCACCTGTTAAATACTCTTCTATGATTAATCTTGGTTTTTTATCTTTAAAATCTTCTGGTTTCATTTTATTATTTGAACAATTTGTAAATAAGAAAAGTATTATAATCAATGAAATTGATTTAAAATATTTTATATAACGCATGCTTATCTCCTTTTAATCTATTATTTATTTTGAAGAGAAAACTGAATAAGATCAATGTTTTTTGATTTAAACCCTGCTTCGCAATAAGAAAGATAAAACTCCCACATTCTTTTAAAAGTATTATCAAATCCTTGACTCTTAATTAAATCCCATTTCTTATTAAATTCATGTCTCCAAATTGCTAGTGTGCTAGCATAATGATCTGCATAAGAGATATAGGAATTTATAGTTAATCCATTAGCTGATACATGTTTGTTGATACTATTTTTGTTTGGAAGAAAGCCTCCTGGAAAAATATATTTTTGAATGAAATCCTCTTTATTTTTATATCTATCAAAAAGACTATCATCAATAGTAATAGCTTGAATTGCTGCTTTACCATCATTGGATAAATTACTTTTTATTGTGTTGAAATAACTTTCTAAATAATTTTGACCAACTGCTTCAATCATTTCAATTGAAGCTATGGAGTTATATTTTCCTTTTAAATCTCGGTAATCCTTTATCTCTATGTTAACTTTTTCATTTAAACCACATTTGTGAATTCTCTCTTTGGTATAATCAAATTGTTTTTTTGAAATAGTAATACAATCAAGTTTAACATCATATTTCTTTCCTAAATATTCAGCAAAACCTCCCCAACCACATCCGATTTCTAAAACTTTATCTCCATTGCTTGGTCTAATTAAATCTATCAACTTTTGATATTTATTATTTTGTGCATCAGACAAATCTTTTTTTTTGTCACCAAATATGGCACTTGAGTATGTCAAAGTATTATCTAGCCAGAGTGAAAAAAATTCATTTCCCAAATCATAATGCTTCGCAATATTTTTCTTGCTTCGCTCTTTGGTATTTTTAATTATCTTGTTTTTTACATAATTGAGTATTGGTATATCGAGTGCACCTGCAAATTTATGAATTATCTTGATATTTCTTGCTGTTATTTCTATTAAATTTGAAAGATTATCGGTCTCAAATTCATTTCTCATATAAGATTCTGCTAGCCCAACACTCCCCGTTCTAATTAAGTTATATGTAAAGTTGGGATTTTGTATTTTCAATTTAACTTTCAAATTTTCATTTAAATTACCAAAACTTAATATTTTTCCATCAAAGGTAGTAATTTCTAAATATCCATAATCTATTTTTTTTAATATGTTAAATACTAATTTATCTGTAGCTTTATATAAAAACATTAATTTTCAATTGTTATATTATTTTTAAATTTTAATTTTTTTTTTACGAATTTAATTCCTTTGCCCCATAATTTAAACGCTTCAAAATGTATCGCTATAATAATTTTAAAAGTCATTAATGGGTGTTTAATATAAGATTTTAACAACTCGCTGCTTTTAAAATCTGCCATATAACCATCTTGAGACGCATAAAGTAATTTATCATCATTATTATCATATTGATCTATAACAACTGACATTTTTTTGTCTGGTACTAGTGTTCTGAAAAAATATTTACAATCCATTTCAATAAATGGTGATACATGAAATTTTTTTAAGCAATTATGTTGTAAGAGTTTATCGCCATTATTGATTTTAAAAATATATGTATGTTGTTCTCCAAAAGTATTTTTAACTTCATATAAAATAGCAATCAGTTTATCTTTATTATTGTATACATAAAAAACACTTAATGGATTAAATACATATCCAAGAATTCTAGGGTAGCATAAAAGTTTAATTCTAACATTTTCAGAACTTATGCTGTTTTGATTTAAATTTTTTTTAACCCAATCTATTATAGAAGTTCCATCTCTATTACCATGATCTTTGTCATAAAAACTTAAGAGGTTTATTTTATTATATGAAAAAAATCGTACTTGTTTATCCAAATAATCAAGTTCAGATAAATCAATTAACAATGAAAATACACTATATTTGAAAAAATGTTCTTTAGGTTTAAATCTCTTATGAATTACTGTTCCATTATATATATTAGAATTAATCATCAAGATATTTGAGCATTTCTATAGAAGATTTTATTCCATCTTCGTGAAATCCATAACCAAAATAACTACCACAAAATAATATATCTTTTTGATTTTGCAATTTTGATAGCATTATTTGACTTTTTAATGCAGTTTTATCAAAATATGGATGGGTAAATTTTACTTCTTTTAAAATTTTAGTTTTATCAATCTCAAAATACGGATTTAAAGTTAAAAAAATATTTTCATTACAATTTAAATTTTGTAATAAATTAAGCCAATAAGTAATTGAATTTTTCGTACTATCTTTATTATCTATTGACGAATTCCAAGAACACCAATTTTTTTTATTTTTTGGCATTGCTCTTTTATCTGTATGTATTATGGCTATATTTTCCTTATAACTAAAATTTGATAAAATCTCATTTTCCTCAACCGTAGGATTATCTATTAAAGAAAGAGCCTCATCTGCATGAGTGGCTATAACAATTTTATCATAATTAAAGAACTCGTTTTCACCTCCATAATACAAATCTATGCCTGATAGTTTTCTTTTTATTTTAGTGATTTTATAATTTTTGAAATATTCTCCGCTAATCTTAGAAATAACTTTATTTACATAGCTTCTACTTCTATTTGAAACAGTATACCACTGAGGTCTATTTTTTAATTTAAATAATCCATGATTTTGAAAAAATTTAAAAAAAAATTTTATAGGCATTTTACTTGCTTCTACTGGAGGCATAGACCAAATTGCTGAAACCATAGGTATTAAATGATAATTTATAAATGTTGAAGATAGCCTGTTATGTCTAAGATATTCACCTAATGTATAGTTTTCATCTTTAATATTGATTTTATCACTTTTTTTATAAAACTTTATAATATCAAAAAACATTTGTAGAAATTTTAAATTTAAAATATTTGTTTTGTTAGAAAAAATTCCTCTGATACCATTTCCACAATATTCAAAATTAGTATTGTCAACTGAAACTGAAAAGGACATATTGCTTTTTTCTATATCTACATCGATCTCTTTGAAAAATTTTATTAAATTTGGATATGTTTGAAAATTAAATACTATAAATCCAATATCAACTGAAACCTTTTTACCATTCAAAATTAAATCTAATGTGTAAGAATGTCCTCCAAAATGATCCTCTCTTTCATATAAATCTACGTGATGTTTTTTTGATAAATAATAGGCAGCACTTAGCCCTGATATACCTGAACCGATAATTGCAATTTTCATTAACTATTATGCCTAAATTTAATTAATGAATAAAATTGTAATAATACTGCAAAAAGAATAATTGCACCTCCTATTAAACCAAACATTGATGGTCTTTCACTAACAAATAAAAAAGCCCAAAGTGGGCCTAAAACTGATTCTGACAACATTATAATTCCAACCATTGCGGAGGGGGTTGTTCTAGCTCCTATTGTTATAAATATAAATCCAAAACCAACTTGAAAGAATCCTGCTAAAAATCCTAAAAAAATATCATGAGAAGAAATCATAATTTTTGTTGATAATAAATATCCAATTATACAGGAGCAGACTCCTGCTACTAATTGAGCAGGAACCATATCAACATTTGGAAACTTCCTAACGATGATAATCAGTACTGCAAATGTTATGGGCATAGAAAAAGCTGCTAAATTTCCTGACAATTCTCCAGGTGTTAAGGAATTGCCAACCATTAAAAACACACCTGACATAGCTAAAATAATTGAAGCTAATGTTACAGCTGAAATCTTCTCTTTTAAAAAAAAATATCCAAAAATTGCTAAAAATAATATTTGTAGAGAGATAATAAAATTTGTATTTGCAACTGTTGTATTGTACATCGCAAATACATACCCACAGAAACCAAATGACAATACTATTCCACCAATTAATCCAGGTAATCCAGACTCGTAAAAAGCTTTAAAAGTATCTTTTTTATATGTTAAAATTAAAAAAGTTAGAACTGTAAGTGAGAAAAAAATTGATCTCCAAAATAAAATTTGCCACAATGTTGCTCCCTCAAATGATTTAACTATCAAGCCTCCAAAACTTAAACTTAAAGCTCCTAAGAAGATTAAAAGTGGACCTGGTAATTTAATAATAAAGTTCATTTAATTTGAGAAATAATATTTTTTGTTTCCATTTGATATAAGTCGTATAGAGTTTCTGCTTCAGGTAATTCTATTTCTTGAAATTTTATTTTTGATCCAGACATTAATTGTACAAGCTTGTCATAATCAGCACTTATCACAACACCTATCTTAGGATACCCGCCAATTGTCCCATAATCTGAAAGCATAATAATTGGATTGCCATCTGCAGGTACTTGCACCACCCCTTTAATTAAACCTTCAGATTTAATATTTGTATTAACAATATTATCAATTTTATGACCCTCTAATCTCATCCCCATCCTGTCTGATAACTTTGAGATGGTAAAAGATTTATTGAAAAATGTATTTATTCCCTCTTTTGAAAAATAATCATAATTAGTTCCCTTAATAACTCTAATTTTTTCGATCTTTGTGTTGATATAGTTTAACTCTTTAGTTGATTTTAAAGAGTTTATTTTTGAAATTATTATTTTTTGCCCATCATATATTTTTTCTCCATTATTAGAACCAAGTTGTGCCTTAGTATTAATTGAACAACTTCCCCACTGATATTTCAAATCAAATTTACCATTTATTGCGAAATAACCATAAACAGATTTATTTGTAGACAGGATATCAATTTCATCACCATCCTTAATCAAGTAACTTTTATTACAACTTCCTTGTATCTCCGTCATATCTCTTTTAATTTTGAAAATAACATCTCCAGTTATTGCAATATTAATATTTTCACCATGATATTTAAATAATGGTCCTTGATAGGCAAACTCTATAACTGCTGAACTTAAATCATTTTCTAGTAGACTATTGGCTATTAAATAATTTCTACTATCCATGGCTCCACTGCATGGGATTCCGACATGATGTAAATTACTCCTACCCTTGTCTTGAAAAGTGCTATTAATACCTGCTCGAAATACTTCAAAATAGTTTTTATTCATTAAAATTTTTATATTGATTTATATCTATTCTTTTAAAAAAAATTGAATCTCCAGGACTAATTAAATTAGGATTTGTCTCATTTGATTTGTCAAATACACTTATAGGTGTGTTCCCAATTATGTTCCATCCGCCCGGACTTTCAAAAGTGTAGATATTTGCAAATTGTTCTGTTATGCCCACTGATCCTTTAGGAACTCTCACTCTAGGAGTTTCTAATCTTTTTGCTTGTAAGTCATTATCCAGATCACCAAGAAATGGCATTCCTGCAATAAAACCTGTCATATAACAAAAATATTCTTTATTAAAAAAACTATCTAAAATTTTGTTTCTATTTAAATTTAATTTTTTTTCTAGTCTTTCAAGATCTAGTGAAAACTTTTCATTACAACATACTGGAATTTCAATTTTTTTTGATGATAAGTTTTCTAGTGGATCTAGAGAAATATTTTCAATTATCTTTTTTATTTTGTTAAAATTTGTTTTTGTTAAATCTAAAGAAATTATCAATTTATTATAAGAAGGTGTAAGATTGATGATGCCTTGAATTTTTTGATTTCTAATACTTTGAAAATATCTGATTACTTTCGAATTTATCTCTTTATTGATACTATTGCCAAAATCACAATATAAAGCCGCATCTCCAAGATTGGATATATTTTTTATCATGCCATGTTATACTTAACTATTATAACTATGGAAATTAATATAAATTGTGATTTAGGAGAAAAATCTAAGCTTCATTCTAATAAGCATGATCCTGATTTATTAAAGATTGTAAATTCCGCAAATGTTGCTTGTGGCTTTCATGCTGGAGATGAGGATACTATGAATCAGGTTATTCAAATATCTAAAGATAATGGTGTTAGCATAGGAGCACATCCTTCATTTAATGATCCAGAAAATTTTGGTAGATCGCGGATTAATTTATCTTCCTATGAAATAAAAAAATTAATTATTGAACAATATGAAATTTTACAAAATATTGCCGTTAAATATAACGAAAACGTTAGTCATATTAAACCGCATGGTGCATTAAACAACATGGCTTGTGAGGATATTGAACTAGCTAATATTTTAGCTAAAACCATAAATGAAATTAGCAAAGATTTAATTTATCTAGTTCCAACAGGATCTAAAATGGAAGAGGCTGCAAAAAAACTTAATATGAAGATAGCCTGTGAAATATTTGCTGATCGAAATTACGAAGATGATGGAAATTTAGTTTCTAGAAAAAAATCGAATGCTTTGATTATAGATCCTGAAAAAGCTAAAGAACATGTGTTAAGTATGGTTAAGAATCAGTCGCTTAATTGTCACAGTGGAAAACAGATACCTTGTGAAATTGACTCTGTGTGTATACATGGTGATAACAATAGTGCATTGGCTACAGCTATTTCTATAAAAAATAATCTTAAAGCTAATGGACTTTTATTAAAACCTTTAAACCTTATGGAGAAATTTATTTAATGATTAAAAATATTCTAATTACTTTTTTTATAACAATCTTGTTATCATCAAATTCGTATTCTGCTGGTAGTAGCAGTGATGACAGTTCATCCAAAAAAAAAACTAATTATGATAAAGCTGTCACTTTAATCAAATCGGCAAAAAAATATGAAAAAAAAGGTAAGACCGAGAAAGCCAATAAAAGATATCTTAAGGCACAAAAACTTTTGCTTAAATCAAATGACAGTAAACCCAACAGTCCTGATACATTAAATTATCTTGGATTTACAACTAGAAAACTTGGGGATTATGAAAATGGAGAAAAATATTATTTACAGGGATTGGAATTGGATCCAAATCATATTGGAATTAATGAATATCTAGGAGAGCTATACGTTACTACTAATAGAATTGATCTTGCAAGAGAAAGGCTGGAAATTTTAAAAAGTTGTAATTGTGAAGAATATATCGAACTTGAACAAATAATTAAGGGCACAAAAAAATCTAAGTATTAATTCTTATTATTTGTTCGAAAATTATAAATAGTTTTAATTGAAATATTCTGAATTTAAAATAATATAATCTCACCTTGTTAGAAGAATCTCTCATACTGCTACAAATTATTTTTATTGATATTATCTTAGCTGCAGATAATGCAATAATAATTGGTTTAATTGCTGCTAATTTTGTTCCTAAAAATAGAAAACAAATAATCTTATGGGGTGTGGCTGGTGCTTTAGTATTCAAAATAATTTTTGCTGTTTTTGCAACTTATTTGTTTAAATTTTACTTTATAAAGATTTTAGGTGGATTGTTATTAGTATGGATAGTTAATGATTTAAGAAAAGATTTATTTGAAATAAAAAAAATAAAATCGCCAACAAAGAAATCTAAAGAACCATCTTATATACAAAGTGTTTATAAAGTTTTATTTGCAGACATAACAATTAGTTTTGATAACGTTATAGGTGTGGTTGGAGCTTCAAAGGGAAACTTTGGTTTTATGATATTTGGTCTTGTGCTTTCAGTAGTTCTTACTGGAGCTCTAGCTACTTATTTAGCAAATTACATACAAAAACACCTATGGATAGCCTATATTGGATTGGGTTTTATTTTACTAATTGCAATTCAGCTGATAATTGGTGGTCTTGTAGATTTGGAAATACTCTCAATAAATGAAGGATTTAAAAAGTATTTTTAGTAAGAGTATTTTTTCGAAGGATATTTTTTAAGCTTAACATCTTCACTAAATTTTTTTAATCCGCTCTTAATATATCTTTTTACATTTACAAATTTTTTTACAAATTTTATCTTTGTTTCGTTTAACCCAATTAAATCATCTGTAACTAAAACTTGTCCATCACAATTTACTGAGGAACCTATTCCAATAGTTGGAATTTTTAATATTTCTGTAATTTTTTTTGCAGTAGATGTTTTAATACATTCAAGAACAATTGCAAAAACTCCAGAATTTTGTAATAAGATTGCGTCATTAATCAATGTTCTTTTTTCATGATCAGTTTTACCTTTGGATTTAAATTTACCCTTAACTGTTTGAGGCAAAACACCCAGGTGCCCCATTACAGGTATCTTATTCTTTATTAAATAATTAACCTGTTTAATAATTTTTTTCCCCCCTTCTAATTTAACAGC
>NTJL01000017.1 GCA_002457485.1 Pelagibacterales bacterium MED-G42 | reverse complement strand
TAGCCCCCAACAAAACTCTGGCTGCTCAACTTTATGGTGAGATGAAAACTTTTTTTCCAGATAACGCGGTTGAGTATTTCGTTTCTTATTATGACTATTACACTCCCGAAGCATACGTACCTAGATCAGATACATACATTGAAAAAGAGGCATCTATTAACGAACAAATAGATCGAATGAGACATTCAGCAACAAGATCTCTTCTTGAAAGAGATGATGTCTTAATAGTTGCGAGTGTATCGTGTATATATGGTTTAGGCTCAGTTGAAGCATATAGTAAAATGACTTTAACCCTTCAAAAAAATTACGAATACAATAGAGAACAAATAATCAAATCTTTGGTAGCACTTCAATATAAGCGTAATGATCAAAATTTTTATAGAGGTACCTTCAGAGCTCGAGGTGAATATTTAGAAATTTTTCCTTCACACCTGGAGGATAGAGCTTGGAGATTAAGTTTATTTGGAGATAAACTTGAAAAAATAGAGGAATTTGATCCTTTAACTGGAGACCAGGTTAGAGAATTAAGTTTAGTAAAAGTTTATGCAAATAGCCATTACATCACTCCTAAACCAACTATTGAACAGGCGGTCATAAATATAAAAAAGGAATTAGAAATTACATTAAAAAAACATAAAGCTGAAAATAAGTTACTTGAGGCACAAAGATTAGAGGAAAGAACTAAATTCGATCTCGAAATGATAGAGGCTACTGGATCTTGTGCAGGAATAGAAAATTATTCTAGATTTTTATCTGGAAGAAAACCAGGTGAACCACCCCCCACTCTTTTCGAATACTTTCCAGACAACACCTTAATTTTTGTTGATGAGTGTCATGTGACTGTCCCACAGCTAAACGGGATGTACAAAGGTGATAGATCAAGAAAGAGTACTTTAGCAGAATACGGATTTAGACTCCCATCATGTATGGATAACAGACCATTAAAATTTGAGGAATGGGATTTAATGAGAACTCAAACAGTATTTGTTTCGGCTACACCTGGTCCATGGGAATTAGAGCAAACCAAAGGAAAATATATTGATCAAGTAATTAGGCCCACTGGATTAATTGATCCGCCGGTTGAAATAAAACCTGCAAAAAACCAAGTGGACGATCTAATGCATGAGTGCAAAAAAGTAATCGAAAATAATCATAGAGTTTTAGTTACTACCCTAACAAAAAAGATGGCTGAAGATTTAACAGAATATCTTCATGAGAATGGGGTTAAAGTAAGATATCTTCATTCGGACATAGATACTCTTGAAAGAATTGAAATTATGAGAGACTTAAGAATGGGAGTTTTTGATGTTCTTGTTGGAATAAATTTATTGAGGGAGGGTCTAGACATTCCTGAATGTGCTTTAGTGGGAATTTTAGATGCAGACAAAGAGGGTTTTTTAAGATCTGAGACTTCTCTAATTCAAACAATTGGGAGAGCAGCAAGAAATGTTGAGGGAAAGGTAATTTTGTATGCGGATAAAGAAACTAAAAGTATAAAGAAAGCAATTCAAGAAACTGATAGAAGAAGAAAAATTCAATTAGATTATAACAAAAAACATAAAATAAATGCTAAGTCAGTTAAAAAAGAAATTAGTGATATTTTAGAGAGTGTTTATGAAAAAGATTACGTCAAAATTAGTGAGGGTTCCAATGTTGGTGGAAATTTAAAGAAGCACCTAAAAGCTTTAGATAAAAAAATGAAAGAAGCTGCTTCTAATCTTGAGTTTGAAGAAGCTGCAAAAATTAGAGATGAGATAAGAAAATTAGAGAGTACAGAGTTAGAAATCACATTAAATCCTAAAATAAGACAGTATGATGTAAAAAATAAACTTTACCCTAAGGGTAGATCAACTATGGGTATGCCTGGGACTAAAGTTACAAAAAAAAGAGATAAAAAATGGAAGCACGGAAGATAATTATTACTGGAGGAGCAACCAGAATCGGTGCTGCAATTGCAAAAAAATTATCAGGCCCTGAAATTGAAATTGTAATTCACTATAATAAATCAAAATCCAAAGCAGAAAAACTTAAAAAAGAATTAAAAAAGGATGGTACTATTGTTTATCTAGTTAAAGCAGATTTAGGTAGAGAAAATGATATTGAAAAAATTATCAAGTTTTCAAAATTGAAATTAAAATATTTTGATTGTTTAATTAACAATGCATCCTTATTTGAAAACGATAAATTAGAAAATTTTACAGTCAAAAGTTGGGATCTCCATTTAAACGTAAATCTTAAAGCACCTGCTTTGTTATCAAAAGGCTTTGCAAAAAATATTAGAGGAAAAAATAATAATATAATTAACATTATCGACCAAAGAGTCTTCAAATTAACTCCATACTTTTTTTCATACACTTTGAGTAAAACAGGTCTTTATACTCTTACAAAAACAAGTGCCATGAGTTTAGCACCAAAAATACGTGTCAACGGCATAGCTCCAGGTCCAACAATTAAAAATAAAAGACAAACTGAAAAACACTTTAAAAAACAGTATTATGCTACACCGTTGAAGCAACAAGTTGAAGTTAACGAGATCTGTAGCGCTGTTGACTTTTTTATTAAAAACAGCTCTATTACTGGACAGGTTTTAGCTATTGATAGTGGTCAAAGTTTGAATTGGCAAACACCAGATATTATGGGAAGCAAAGAATGAAAAAAAATAATCTTAAAATAGTAAAGATCGATAAATCAAAAAGCTTATTCAATTATGAAAAAAAAATTCTAATTAATGAATTAATTTTAGATTTAAAACTTGGCTATTACGATTTTGAAAAAGAAAAAGCTCAAAAAGTAAAATTTAGCCTAGAAATTGATTATAAAGATAAAAAACCAACTAACGATAAAGATATTAAATCTATTGTAAACTATGGACAGGTTGTAAAATTGATAAGAAAACTTACTAAAAACAAACATTATAATTTTTTAGAAACTCTGGCAGAAGATACCTTTGATGTGTTATTTAAAGATAAGCGAATTGGTAAAATTACTCTTAAAATTGAAAAATTAGAAATATTAAAGGACTGCTCATCTGTAGGCATCCAAATTACCAAAAAAAGAAGCCATGATAAGTTCTGAGATTGGAAAAGAAGTAATTAAAAAAGAACTACCACTAATTCCCAAGTTACCTGGTGTTTATCGTATGCTTAATGATAAAGGAGATATACTTTATGTAGGGAAAGCAAAAAATTTACCTAACAGACTTAAAAGCTACGTAGCAGAAAAAAATCATATTATTAGAACTGGTAGAATGCTTTCTCAAACAAGAAAATTGGAGATAACAACAACATCAAATGAAAGTGAAGCGCTGCTACTTGAGGCAAATTTAATCAAAAAACATAAACCAAAATTTAATATTTTGCTAAGAGATGACAAGTCTTTTCCATTTATTTTCATTGGTAATAAAGATAAATGGCCTCAGATAAAAAGACATAGAGGAAAAAAAACTAAAGATGGTTTTTATTTTGGACCTTTTGCCTCTGCTGGTTCAGCTAATTGGACTATAAAAATGATTCAGAAAATCTTTCACTTGAGAGTTTGCGATGATACAGTTTTTAAAAATAGAGAACGTCCATGTATCTTATACCAAATAAAAAGATGTTCTGGACCATGCGTCGGCTATGTAGATAAAGATGAATATAAAAAAACTGTTGACGACTCAATTGAATTTGTTTCTGGTAAATCTAGAAGAATACAAAAAAGCCTCTCTGATCAAATGGAAAAAGCCAGTGAGGATCTCGATTTTGAAAAAGCCGTAATTTTAAGAGATAGAATTAAATCACTAAATATAATTCAATCATCTCAAAGAATAAATGAAGCAAACTTAATCGAGGCTGATGTAATCGCTGGATATAAAGAGTCTGGCAAGACTTGTATTCAAGTTTTCTTTTATAGATCAAAACAAAATTGGGGTAATCAAGCTTTTTTTCCCAAACATGATCCGGATGAAAAATTAGGAGATATCATAAATTCTTTTGTTTCACAATTTTATGAAAATAAGAGTGTGCCATCTTCAATAATATTATCTGAAGAAATTAAAGAAAAAAACTTAATTGAAAAAACTCTTTCTAAAAAGGAAGATAAACAAATAAATATTTCTGTTGCAAAAAAAGGTTCTAAACTAAAGGTAATAAATCAGGCAATTAAAAATGCAAAAGATAGTTTAAATAGAAAACTTTATGAAAGCCAAAATAATAGAGAACTTTTTGATGCGGTTGCAAGTAAGTTTAATCTTGAGACAAATATTAACTTGATAGAGGTTTATGATAATAGTCACATTCAAGGAACTAATAGCGTTGGTGCCTTGATAGCTTATGGTGATGAAGGATTTGTCAAAAAAAGGTACAGAAAATTTAATATTAAAGTTCAAAAAAATGAACAAGATGACTATGGAATGATGAGAGAAGTTTTAAATAGAAGATTTAAGAGAGCAATTCAAGAAAAAGATAATTATCTTACTTTCCCTGATCTTGTTCTTGTTGATGGTGGAAAAGGTCAATATTCAGTTGCTAGAGAAACACTAAATGAATTAGGACTTCATGATTTACCAATTGTTGCTATAGCTAAAGGAAAATTAAGAAATAGTGGAAATGAAACTTTTTTTCATAATGGAAAAGAATCTAAATTTGCTAGAAATGATCCTACTCTCTTCTTTCTTCAGAGAATTAGAGATGAAGCACACAGATTTGCAATAAGTGCTCATAGAGCTAAAAGAAAAAAAGGAATCAGTAGGTCTTTGCTTGATCAAATAGAAGGTATTGGTTCTATAAGAAAAAGAGCCCTATTGAACCATTTTGGCTCTGCGCGATCCGTTGAATCAGCAAGTTTAGATGAAATAAAATCAGTTGAAGGTGTTGAGGCAAAAGTTGCAAAAAAGATATATAATTTCTTCCACGAATAAAAAATATCATGCTAAGAAAAATTCCAAATATTTTAACCATTGGTCGAATTTTAATTGTTCCTTTTTTTGTTTTAGCTTTTTATCTGCCAGGTTTTTATGGAGATTTAACTGCACTGATATTATTTATTGTAGCATCATTCACTGATTTTTTAGATGGAATGCTTGCAAGAGTGCTTGGAGAGGAGTCTAAACTTGGTGAACTATTAGATCCTATAGCAGATAAAATTATTGTTGCTACAGCTCTAATTCTTTTAGTTATGGATGGTACTATTCGTAATTATGAAGTTATTGCAGCAATAATAATTTTGACAAGAGAAATTTTAATTTCTGGTTTAAGAGAATTTTTAGCAAAAGGTAAAATTAAACTACCGGTATCAGGTCTTGCAAAATTAAAAACTGTCCTTCAAATGATATCAATAGCTCTTTTACTATCAGGTGAAACTGGAAATAAAATTTTAAATTTCCAAGATTATAACGCTCAAACTATAGGTATTATTCTATTATGGCTTTCAGCTGCTTTAACACTTTTTACAGGTTATGATTATATGCGAAAAGGAATAGATCATGCTATATCAGAAGATAATAAAGATTAAGCTGCCTTTTTTTTCTTTACTAATGCCAAATAACTCTCATTTAAATCAAGTATTATATCACAAACTTTGAATTTATTTTCTGCGATACATGATACTGGAGTTACTTCAGCTGCAGTTCCAGTTAAAAAACATCCAACAAAATTTTTTAATTCATCTGGTTTTATTTTTCTCTCGTGCACCTTAATATTTTTCGATTTTGCAATCTGAATAACTGTTCTTCTCGTAATTCCATCTAAAAAAGAATCTGGTATTGGTGTATGAAGTTCTCCATTTTTATCCTTGAAAAAAATATTTGCTCCTGTTGCTTCAGCAACATTGTCTTCATGGTCTAACATAAGTGAGTCTGTAAAACCTTGTTTTTCTGCTTCATGTTTTGAAAGTGTACAAATCATATATAAACCAGAAGCTTTTGTATCCCAGGGAATAGTATTAGGTGCAGGTCTACGCCAATTAGAAATATTTAATTTAATTCCTTCTACCTTAAGCTTAGGATCAAAGTATGATCCCCATTCCCAAGTAGCTATTGCAACATGAGTTTTTGTTTGTTGAGCAGAAATAGCCATCATCTCACTTCCTCTCCAGATAACTGGTCTTACATATCCATTATCAACTTTCTGTGTAGAAATTATTTTGTTACTCGCAGCATTAATCTCATCTTCACTGTAAGGTATTTCTATTCCCATCCTTTTAGCAGAATAAAATAATCTTGATGTATGCTCCTCTAACTTAAATATAGACCCATCATAAACACGCTCACCTTCAAATACACAACTTGCATAATGTAATCCGTGGTTCAAAACGTGAACTTTAACATCTGACCAATTAACTAATTCGCCATTGTACCATATTTTGCCAGATCTTTTATCGTAAGGTATCATTGTATGAAATAAAAATTATTACTGAAAAATATCTTTGTATCTATAATATGTCAATATAACTTACCAATAATGAAAGAACTTTTATATCTCAAAGACCGTCAATTAAAGGACCTAATTGAAAAGCTATTTATAAGTTATAGGGAAACTTTCGCTGACTCAAAAAAAATTTTAGATAAATACTCTATTGGGCTTGCACATCAGAAAGTTATACACCTATTGTCAATGTATGAGGGAATTTCTATTTCTAATCTATTAAAAAAACTAAAAGTTACCAAACAAAGTTTAAATAGAGTGCTAAAAGACTTAATAAAATTAGATATAATATTTTTTAAAAAAGATGATCAAGATACAAGAGTAAAACATATCTTTTTGAATGAAAAAGGAAAAAAAATATTTAATGAAATTTTCGAAAAACAAAAAAAGAGGATTTACAATGCTCTCCTTGATTCAAGCTCAGATGAAGTAATTAATTTTGATAAAGTATTAAAAAAAATTATTAATGGATAACTTTATTGCCCACATATTAGTTGTTGATGATGATGATGGTATAAGATCTTTAGTTAAAAAATATTTAAATGAAAATAATTATCTTATAACTACAGCACAAAACGCAGAGGAAGCGATTACAAAAATAAAATTAATCAAATTTGATTTAATAATTCTGGATATTATGATGCCAGGCAAAAACGGTTTAGAATTTATTCAAGAATACAAAAATAAGCTAGATACTCCTATAATTTTACTTACAGCAAAAGGTGAAGCAAAAGAAAGAATTGAGGGTTTGGAGATTGGAGCTGATGATTATTTACCAAAACCTTTTGAACCAAAAGAGCTTATATTAAGGATACAAAATATAATTGATAAAACAAATATAAATAATCAAAAAAAAATTATTGAATTTGAAAATGTTAAGATTGATTTAAGAAAACTCTTAATTTTAAAAGATGATTCAGAATTTAAAATTAATAATACTGAAAAAATCATTTTAGAAAAAATGATAAATAATCCTGGTAAAATTTTTTCAAGAGAAGATATTGGTTACTTAATTGACTTAGATAAAGAAAGATCTATTGATGTTATTATTACAAGATTAAGAAAAAAAATTGAAATTGACCCAAAAAAACCAAAATTTCTTCAAACAGTGAGAGGGACTGGATATGTTTTATGGATTGAGTAAATTTTTTAAAAATATTCTTCCTAAAAGATTATTTTATAGAGCCTTATTAATTGTTGCGATACCTGTAATAGTGCTTCAGTTAGTTATAACATTTGTTTTTTTTGACAGTCTTTGGATTAAAACTAATAAAGGTATGACCAGAGCTTTAGTTAATGAAATTAAAACATTTTTAGAAGTTTATGATGATGAGATTTATAATAAAGATGAAATTACTAATCTTTTTTCAATTTACCAGGATTTAAATATTGAATATGTTGAAGATGATAATTTTATTTATGATTACGATGAGAGATGGTTCAGCCCAATAGACAGAACTCTTAGAAGAGAACTAAAATCAAAATTTGGTTCAGAGGGATTTTGGTTCTCATCAACTAATTATAAAGAATTAATTGAATTAAGAATTAGATATCAAAATGGATATTTTAAATTTTTAGTTCAAAAAGATAGGGTAACAAGTTCTTCAGCGAGAATATTTGCGCTATGGATTACTGTCCCTGCTTTTATAATGGTATTTATATCATTAATCTTTCTTAAAAATCAAACTAGACCAATTACAAATCTTGCTAGAGTAGCTGAAAAGTTTGGTAAGGGAGAAGAGATAGAGGAATTTAAACCATCAGGTGCAGCTGAAATAAGACAAGCTGGTTATGAATTTGATAAAATGAGGAAAAGAATTAATAGACATCTCAACCAAAGGTCAGAAATGCTCTCTGGCATAAGTCATGATCTAAGAACACCGTTAACAAGAATGAAACTTCAAATAGCATTTATTAAAGATAAAGAATTAGCAGATAAACTATCTGAAGATATTAATGAAATGGAAAAAATGTTAAATGAATATCTTCAATTTACTAGTTCTTCTTATTTAGAAAAGGATGAACAATTTGATTTGAGTGAGTTAATAGATAAAATTGTTAAAAAATATAACAATAATAATATTTCAACAATTCTCAGAGATAGAACTTACTTTAATGGTAGGAAAAATTTAATTCAAAGGTGTATTAACAACTTGATCGATAATTCAATAAAATACGGAGATAAAGTCATTATTGAGTTAAAAAAAAATAATAACAATATATTTATAAAGATTGAAGATGATGGTCCGGGTATACCAAAAGAGGAATTTGAAAATGTTTTTAAGCCTTTTTATAAAATAGATAAAGGTAGAGCAGATTCTAAATCAAGTGTTGGTTTAGGGTTATCTATAGCTTCAGATATAATAAGATCACATGGTGGAAATATAAAATTAGAGAAATCATCTTTAAAAGGACTTGGAGTTAGAATTTTTTTACCCGTTTAGTTTGTTTCTTTTTTTTGGATTGTAGCTCTTTGACCTTTATCTCTAAGTTTTCAACTCTTTTGGATAGTATTTCAAATTCGTCTTTACTTGTAAGCTTCATCTTAAAAACCACTTCATCCCTTTTAGATTTTAAAATAGTCATTATTTCATTTCCAATATCCTTTGAGGATATTAAACCTTGCTCTAATAACTTAGAAAGTTTATCAATAACTAACTTTGAATTTTTCATATTTATATAATAACTTCTTATAATTATAGATTATAACCATTATTTTAAATGTTCATTAATAATTTTGACCCAGTAGCAATTCAATTTTTCTCTATAGAAATTAGATGGTATTCTCTAGCCTATATTTTTGGGATATTAATTGGTTGGTTTTTAAGTAAAAAAGTTTTCATTACAAACACAAGGATAAATGAAAAATTTGATGATTTTTTGACTTATATAATATTGGGTATCATTGTTGGAGGAAGACTTGGTTATGTAATATTTTATAACTTTAATTATTACATATCTAATTTTTTTGATATTTTTAAAATTTGGCAAGGAGGGATGTCATTTCATGGGGGATTAATAGGAATTATTCTTGTGAGCTTTTGGTTTGCAAAAAAAAATAATCATAATCCATTACAATATTTAGATGTTGTTGCTCTTGTTGCGCCTTTGGGAATTTTTTTTGGAAGATTGGCAAATTTTATGAATTCTGAATTATATGGTATCGAAACAAAAGTGCCTTGGGCCGTAAAGTTTATTAAAATAGATAATCTTTACCGACATCCATCTCAATTATATGAAGCATTTTTTGAGGGATTAATTTTATTTTTAATTTTAGTTTATTTTAGATACAAGGGTTTTATAAAAATTCCAGGATTCATATCTGGCTTGTTTTTATTTTTTTATTCAATATTCAGATTTATAATCGAATTTTTCAGAATTCCAGATGAACAATTAGGTTATTTATTTCTTAATTTAACAATGGGACAATTAATAAGTTTGATATTTTTGTTTATTGGAATTTATTTAATCATCACAAAATATGAATTTAAGAAAGAACTATAATTTACCTCTAGATAAATTTATAGATTTATCTCTTTATGATAAGAAACATGGTTACTATATAAAGAAATATCCTTTTGGTGAGAAGGGTGATTTTATAACTGCACCAAATATATCAAGACTTTTTTCTGAGACAATAGCAATTTGGATTGTAAGTTTTTGGCAAAGCTTAGGGTCTCCAAAAAAATTTAACTTAATTGAACTTGGGGCAGGTAATGGAGAAATGATGAAAGTTATTATAGAAAGTTTTCAAAATTTCCCTAATTTTTTTAAATCATGTAATCTTATCATCCATGAAAAAAGTTTATCACTTATTAAAACCCAAAAAAAAAATTTATATAAAAAAAAAATAACTTGGATTTCAAAAATTAATGAAATCAATGATCATCCTAGTATATTTATTGCAAATGAATTTTTTGATGCGATGCCCATAAAGCAATTTATCAAAAGGAAAAATTTGTGGTTTGAGAAGTTTGTAAATTTAAAAGACAAAAAAAAACCTTTTTTTTTTGAAAAAAAAATAAATATCCAAAAAATAGAAAAAAAAATTAAATTTAGGATATCCAAAAATCAAAATTTTATTGAGTACTCAATGGAGGGGTTTCATTATTTGAAAGATATATCCAAAATAATTAAAAAAAATAAAGGAGGTTTGTTGCTTATAGATTACGGGTTTTCAGATTGGAAAATGAAAAATACTCTGCAAGCAGTATCAAATCATAAATTTGCCAATATTTTAGATGATATAGGCACTGTAGATATAACACATAATATAAATTTTAATTTATTCAAAAAATTTATAAACAAGTTCAGTGGTTTAAAAAGTAATTTAACAAATCAAAAAAATTTTTTGATAAAAATGGGAATAAAACAAAGGGCAGAAATAATATCAAAAAAACATAATTTTCTTAAAAAGGCTGATATTTATTATAGACTAAAGAGACTTATAGATGAAAAACAAATGGGTAACTTATTTAAAGTTATGTTAATCAAAAATAAAGATAATAATTTTAATTTGGGTTTTTGAAATTGATAAAATCTAGAAAACTTTCAAAGCAACTAAAAATTAATCATGCTTTTTTCAATAGCATTGGAGGTAAATCAACTGGAATATATAAAAGCTTAAATTGTGGAAATGGGTCAAATGATAAACAAAATAATATTAAAAACAATTTAAGAATTGTTAAAAATAAAATAAGTAAAAATTCAAAAAATATTTTTTTACTAAATCAAGTTCACAGCAATAAATTTATTTATATAACTAAGGATTATATTTTTAAAAAAAGAAAGATTAAAGCTGATGCTATTATTACAGATCAAAAAAAACTTCCGATAGCAGTTTTGACAGCAGACTGTGTTCCGATTTTATTATATGACAATAAAAGAAATATGATTGCAGCAGTACACGCTGGATGGAAAGGTGCTTTTAAAGATATTATTAAAAAAGTAATAAATTTTATGTTAAAAAAAGGATGTCAAAAAAATTCTATCACTGCTGCAATTGGTCCATGCATAAGGCAAAATAGTTATAATGTAAGAGAAGATTTTCGAAAAAAATTCCTTAAGAAAAATATAAAAAATAAAATTTTTTTTAAAGAAAGAAAGAAAACAATTTTTTTTGATTTACCAAACTTTATTAAATCTCAACTCAAATCAAACAAAATTGTAAAAATTGATACTATAAATATCGATACTTTCGTTAAAAAAAATAATTTTTTCAGTGCAAGACGATCTTTAGGATTAAAACATGATGATTATGGTAGAAATATTTCAATAATTATGATTAATTAAACTTTTCAATGAAACTACTAACTTGTAACAGTAATAAAATTCTGAGTAAAAATATTGCAAAATATTTAAAGTCAAAACTTGTTAATTCTAGTATCAGAAAATTTTCAGATGGTGAAATATATGTGGAGATAAATGAAAATATTAGAGGAAATAGTATTTTTATAATTCAATCTATATCATCACCAGCTAATGATAATTTAATGGAGTTATTATTGTGTATTGATGCTCTTAAGAGATCTTCTGCAAAAAATATAACTGCGGTCATTCCATATTTTGGATACGCTAGGCAAGATAGAAAAGTTGTACCAAGAACATCTATTTCAGCCAAACTTGTATCAAACCTAATTACCAAAGCAGGGGCAGATAGAGTTGTAACAGTCGACTTACATGCGGGTCAAATTCAAGGGTTCTTTGATATTCCTGTAGATAATTTGTTTGCAACACCAATATTTGCTCGTCATGCGAGGAAAAAGATTAAAAGCAAAAAAATTATCTGCGTTGCACCTGATGTTGGTGGAACTGAAAGAGCAAGGGCATTAGGAAAGCTTCTTAATGTTGGTTTAGCTATTGTTGACAAAAGACGCCCGAAACCTGGACAATCGCAAGTTATGAATGTTATTGGAGATGTAAAAGATCAAACATGTATTATTGTTGATGATATAATTGACTCAGGTGGCACTATTGTTAATGCAGCAAAAGCTCTAAAAGCACGAGGAGCTAAGGAAGTTTATGTTTATATTACACATGGGGTTTTGAGTGGAGATGCAGTTAAAAAAATTAAAAATTCTGTAATAAAAAATTTAGTTATCACAGACACAATTGATAATGTCGAAAAAACTAAAAATGTTAAAAATATAGAAGTTTTACCTATTTCTGGCCTAATGGGTGAGGCAATAAAAAGGATATCAAATTCCACTTCCGTTTCAGATTTATTTAAATAATTACCTTGATTATTTATAAACATGGGTTAAAAAACTTTGTTTTATGAATTCAATAGAAGCTAACATTAGAGACAACTCTTCAAAAGGACAACTAAATTCTATTAGGAATAATGGAAATGTACCTGCAATAGTCTATGGTGGAAAAGATCAAAATCAAAAAATTTCTATTTCAAAAAAATTACTCAAAGTTTTGATTGAAAAAGAAAATTTTTTATCAAGTATCATCACTTTGAATGTTGACGGTAAACCTCAGAATGTATTGCCAAGAGAGATTAAATATCATGTCATTAGTGATGAACCCACTCATGTTGATTTTTTAAGGGTTTTGCCAGGTGTAAAAATTAAAATAAACGTACCTGTAAATTTTATAAACCATGAAAAGTCTCCAGGTCTTAAAAGAGGTGGTGTTTTAAACATAGTTAGAAGACAAGTGGAATTAAAATGTCCAAGTGAAAAAATACCTAGTAGTTTGACTTTAGATCTTGATGGAATTGATATTGGTGAAAGTTTTAAAATATCATCAGTGAAATTAGAGGATGATGTTGTTCCAACTATTCAGGGAAGAGACTTTGTAATAGCTACTCTAGCAGCTCCAACTGTTATGAAAGAACCAGAAAAACCAGCTGAGGCGGAAGGAACTGAAGGGTCTGAGGGGACGGAAGGAACCGAAGGAGCTGAAGGAACAACAAGTGCTGCAGCTGAGGGTGATAAACCAGCAACTGATTCAGCTAAAGGTGATAAAAAAGAGACTGATGAAAAGAAGTCTACTGAGAAAAAACCAGCACAAGAAAAAAAATAAATCAATCAAAATTGAAAATTTAATTCCATTTATTTATGCTTTTATTCGTAGGATTAGGTAATCCAACACCTGACAGTGAAAATAATAGGCATAATGTTGGGTTCAAAATTATAGACTCAATTAATAAAAAATTTAGTCTCTCGAAACAAAAACCAAAGTTTAAAGGTCTTTTAACAACTGGAAATATAGAAAATGAAAAGGTTTATGCAATTAAGCCCCTTACTTTTATGAATAATTCTGGGATTTGTATTAGAGAATTAATTGAATACTTTAAGATTGATGCCGAAAACGTAATTGTTTTTCATGATGATCTGGATTTAGAATTTGGGAAAATTAAAGCTAAGTTTGGTGGTTCAAGTGCAGGTCATAATGGAATTGCATCAATAGATAAATTTATAGGCAAAGATTACTCAAGAGTGAGAATTGGAATAGGAAAACCTGAGGGTGAAATTGAAGTTTCCGATTATGTTTTACAAAATTTTAATGAGGATGAAACAATGGGTATTGAAAAAATTTCTAATGATATAACCGAGTCAATTTCTTTTCTTATTAAAAAAAAGTTAGATTTATTTTCAAGTAGCGTAAATAATAAATAATGAGTTTTAAATGTGGAATAGTTGGATTACCAAACGTTGGTAAATCAACTTTATTTAATGCGTTAACAAATTCTAGTAAAGCACAAGCAGCAAATTTTCCTTTTTGTACAATTGATCCAAATATTGGTATAGTTCCAGTGCCTGACAAGAGGCTAAATAACTTATCTGAAATTTCTAAGTCAAAAAAAATTATAAATACCACAATCTCATTTGTTGATATTGCCGGTTTAGTCAAAGGTGCTTCTAAAGGTGAGGGATTGGGAAATAAGTTTTTAGCTCATATAAGAGAAGTAGATGCAATTATACACATGATTAGATGTTTTGACTCAAATGATATTCAAAATGTAAATCCAACAGTTGATCCTATTAGAGATCTGGAGATTATTGAGACTGAAATGATGCTGGCTGATCTAGAGTCTATTCAAAAAAGATTAGAAAAAAATAATAAAAAGAATGTGGAAGAAGAGCAATTAAAAATTCTTGAGGCAGCTCTGGATTGTATAAATAAAGATCAAAATATTTCAGTTTTAAACTCACAATTTGAAAAAAAACAACTTAATCAAAGTGGTCTATTAACTTTAAAACCTAAAATATTTGTATGTAATGTGGATGAAAAGAGTGTTCAAAGTGGAAATAAATATACGAAAGCATTTTCAAGTAAATTTGGAAGTGATAATACTCTAATAATTTCTGCAGATATAGAAAATCAAATTAATGAATTGGATATCAGTGAAAAAAAGAATTACATGGAAATGATTGGATTAAAAGAAACTGGACTTCATATGTTAATACAAAGAGGTTACAAAATTCTAGAATTAGATACTTTCTTTACTTCTGGTCCTGAGGAAACTAGGGCATGGACAATTCCAAAAAATTGTACTGCTCCTAAAGCAGCATCTGAGATTCACACTGATTTCGAAAAAGGATTTATCAGAGCAGAAACAATCTCATATGAAGACTTTATTGCTAATAATGGATGGATCAATTCAAAAACTAATGGCAAAATGAGATTGGAAGGAAAAGATTATATTGTTAAAGATGGCGATGTATTAAACTTCCGTTTCAATACGTGACCAAATCCTTTTCATACTAAAATAAACTAAGGTAGTAAGAATAATTAAATATACAATTGCTTTAAAACCCATTTGATGTCTTGTTTCAAGATGGGGTTCAGCTGCCCACATTAGAAATGTTGTTACGTCCTTAGACATTTGTTCAACAGTTGACTGTGTACCATCAGAATATTCTACTAGTCCATCAGAAAGTTGATTGGACATCTTAATTTTGTTTCCATACATATATTTATTATAATGAACACCTTCATCAAGTGTCATTCCAATTGGCGGATCCTCATATCCTTGAAGTAGAGAATAAATGTAATCTACACCTCCACCTCTTGCTTTAACTAAAACTGACATGTCTGGAGGATATGCACCCCCATTTGCAGCTTGTGCTGCTTTAACATTTTCATAAGGCATTACAAATTTATCAGATAACTTACCTGGACGAGTAAACATTTCACCATCTTGGTTTGGTCCATCTGCGACCTCAAAAGATGCCGCAATTGCTTTTGCCTGTGCTTCGGTAAATTCAGGTCCACCCTTTTCTGCCAAGTTCCTATAACTTAAATATTTCATGGAGTGGCAAGATGAACATACCTCGGTATAAACTTGGTATCCTCTTTGCAAAGCTCCTCGATCAAATTTTCCAAAAAGACCCTTAA
>NTJL01000016.1 GCA_002457485.1 Pelagibacterales bacterium MED-G42 | reverse complement strand
GAACTTATCTTATTCAAAAAATTAACTACATTGTTATTTGATAAAATAATTTTTTTTGAGAAATTTGTATAAAGATTAAAACCTTTTTCAGACTTATAAATAATGTAAGGTTGATCAGATTTACTAATTGTATTTAAATAATTCTTAATATTCAATTTAATGTTCTTCTTTTAATCTCAAAACTGGTTTTTCAATAATTGGTAAATGTATTAAACCGGCAAATATTGATAATGCAATTGCCAAATACCACGCATAGTCATAGGATCCATAGAGATCATAAAATAAACCTCCTAAATAAGCTCCAAAAAAAGAACCTACTTGATGGCTTAAAAAAACTAGTCCGTACAGTAACCCTAAAAATTTGGTTCCAAAAATATGAGCAACTATACCGCTGGTAGCTGGCACTGTAGACAGCCATAAAAAACCAAAACTAGCTCCAAAAATGATTGAATTAATTGTACTAGGTGGCGTAAATATAAATAAACATATGGAAACACCTCTTAATAAATAAATCACACTTAAAATTATTTTTTTACTTATTTTAGTTGAAAGATACCCACTAATTAAAGAACCAAAGATATTAAAAAGTCCAATAAGTGATAAAATCATTGCTGCAGTCCAATCTTCTAGTCCTCTATCAATTACATATTTGGGTACATGTGTTCCAACTAAAGTAATATGAAATCCACATACAAAAAAGCCTGCTATCAAAAGAACATAGCTTTTATTTCTAAATGCTTCTTTCAATGCACTTATTGAACTTTGGTTATTTATCGTTTCAGTTGATTGATTTGAAGACGGTGAACGTACAAAGTAAGAGATTGTTAGACCTATAATCAAAAAAAACATAAAATAAATCAAAGTTTGAACCCATCCATAATTTTGTAGAGAATAATTTGTAAATATTGGTGATAAAAAATATCCAAATGAGCCAACTGCCGTAACAAAGCTCATAGCAATAGTTCTATTTGATAAAGGAAAGTGTTTACCTACTACTGCCATTGGAATACTGATTGCTGTTCCTCCACAACCAATTCCAATTAAAACACCCAAACTTATTTGAAAATAAATTCCAGTATTAGGGCCTGAAAATAAAAAATAAATTCCAGCAATATAAAATAAGAATGCGAGGCTTATAGCTTTGGGGCCACCATATTTATCTGCTATTGCTCCAAAGATTGGACCTGAAAGACCCCAGCCCAACATTTGAATACCAATAGCAAGACCAAATTCTGTGTTAGTGATACCAAGATCTCTATTGAAATCCATGAAGAACATTCCAAAAACTTGTCGAACACTAAGAGATAGTAATACAACTAAACAAGCAGCAATTAATGTTATTAGAGCAGTTTTATTTTTAATAAATTTTTCAGAGCTCATAGTATATGATTTTATTTAACGTATCTTAAAGCTTGTTTTAAATCTGATATTAGATCATTTGGATCTTCAAGACCAATATGTAGTCTAACTAATCTTTCATCTTTTTTAAGACTTAAATATTTTCGATTTCCTCTTTCAGATTTACCCTGATGAATGGCAAGACTTTCAAAACCACCCCAACTATAACCATATCCAAATAATTTCAAAGAATTTACAAATTTAATCACTGATTTTTTATTCCTAGCTTTAATCATTAAACCCATTAAACCGGATGCACCTGAATAATATTTTTTCCACATTTTATAATTCTCTGATCCTTTTCTGTATGGGTATAATAGTTTTATTCGTTTATCCTTAGATAGAAATGCAGCTACCTTCATTGCATTTTCATAATGTTTATCCAATCGAACATCCAATGTTCTTAAGCCTCTGGTAATTAAATATGCATCATCAGGACCTAGTCTTAGCCCTGTAATCTTTTGAGCTTTTTCGACATGTTTAAAAACTTTTTTGTTTACTGCCAAACTTCCACCCATAACATCAGAATGCCCAGAATAATATTTCGTAGCTGATACAATTGCCATATCAAAACCTAGCTTAATAGGTTTAAAAAAATATGGTGTGGCCCAAGTGTTATCTATTGCTGTTAATATTTTATTTTTTTTAGCTATTTGAAGAACTTTAGATAAATCTTGAAATTCAAATGTATTACTACCTGGATTTTCAACAAAAATAAGTTTTGTTTTATTTGTAATATTTTTATTTATAGTTTTTAAATCGTGAGGATTATAAAATGTTGTTTTAATTCCAAACTCATTTAAATAGTCTTTTGTTAGCATTCTTGTAGGATTATAAACTGGATCTACTGTTAAAATTTCATCTCCAGGTCTTACAACGCTAAAAATAGCTAAAAACACCGAACCAAAACCAGTAGGTGTTAAAAATGTATGATAGCTCTCTTCAAGTTTTGATAAAATTTTTTGTAAAATATGTGTTGTAGAAGTTCCTTGTCTACCATAATCAAAATATCCTCCTCGAGGATCTTTTTTATATTTAGCCTGAGTTTTTCGAATATCATTCATCGATTTAAATATTATTGTTGATGCTCTTACAATAGGGGGGTTTACTGACTGATTATGAAAGTCTTTAGCAGTATGCTTTAAGAATGTTTTAAAAGAATTAACCATAAATAAATTTGATATGTTAACAAGACAATGCTATATCCCGTAAAAATGTCAATGAAATTAATAAATAGGATTTAATGAGTTACCCAAAGAAACATAGGGGTCGAAGAAAACAGGGCTCCAAAAAGAGAAGAGCAAAAAGAAAAAATAAGAAAAAGTAATTTTTTATTCTTTAATCCAGCCGCCACCTAAAACTCTGTGGCCAAAATCATCTTTATTATAAAAAACACAAGCTTGTCCAGGAGCAATACCATCTTCAGATTCTAACAAATTTACTTCAGCAAAATTATTTTCAATAACTTTTATTTTTGCCTCTAATAGATTTCCAGTCGATCTAACTTTTACAAAAATATTTTTATCAAAATAATTTTTGTCTGCTAATAAATTTAAATTTCTAAGTATAATATTTTTTCTAGCTAAATTTTCTTTAGGACCAACAATTATTTCATTTTTTTCTGAGTTTATTTTTATTACGTATAAGGGTTCTTTGTCAGACACCTTAATTCCTTTTCTTTGACCAATTGTAAAATTTATTATTCCATCATGAACCCCTATAACCTTATCATTTAAGTTTTTTATATTTCCCTTTTTAAAAGAGTCAGGTCTAAATTTTTGAATTACAGATGCATAGTCTCCACTTGGAACAAAGCATATATCTTGACTATCAGGTTTATCAGCAACATTTAATTCTAATTTTTTGGCTATATCTCTAGTTTCATCTTTTAATAAGTTTCCAAGAGGAAACCTTAAATAATCTAATTGCTCTCTTGTTGTATTAAACAAAAAATAACTTTGATCTCTATTTAAATCGTTTGCCCTATACATGTTAGTCTTATCTTTATTTGTTATACTTTTTACATAGTGGCCAGTTACTAGTGCGTCAGCTTTTAAATCTTTAGAAACATCGAATAAATCTTTGAACTTAACAGTTTGATTGCACTGAACACAAGGAATAGGAGTTTCGCCTTTAAGATAACTCTCTACAAAATTATCAATAACACCTTGTTTAAACTTATTTTGATAATAAAGTATTTTATGCTCTATATCTAATTTATTAGCTACTCTTTTAGCATCCATAATATCTTGACCTGAACAACACTGTTTTGATGCAGCTACTTCTTTCCCTTCATCATAAAGTTTTAAGGTAATGCCAATAACATTGTACCCTTCTTTTTTCATCATCCCTGCTACAGTTGAGGAGTCTACTCCTCCTGACATTGCAACGACTACAGTCGTGTCAGAAGGTTTTTTATTAATTCCAATTGAATTTAATTCTGAATTCATTTTGTGGTATTTATACTCATTTCTAATATAAGTTAAATTAAATGATATTAGATTTTGAACCAGGTGATAAAGTAATCAATCCAGTCAATAAAGATTGGGGAATTGGTCAGGTGCAGTCTATAATTAAAGAAAAAGTAACAGTAAATTTTGAAAATGTAGGAAAAAAAGTAATCAATGTTAAAAATATAGAACTAGAGAAAATTGGATAGATTTAATATGGATTTAAAAAATATTGTAGAAAATTTAATTGATACTTTTATTTTTGCTGGAAAAGTTTCAATAGATTTAAGAAAACAAGGATTGATTAAAAAAATAAAATCTGACAATACTCCAGTCAGTAATGGTGATTTAGAGGTAAATCAAATAATTACAAAAAAAATATCTCAAATAACACCAGACATACCAATAGTGTCAGAAGAAACGATAGACAATAAAGAAAATACTGAGATGAAAGATTTTTGGTTAGTTGATCCAATTGACGGAACTTATGACTATATAAATGACTTAGATGAATTTACAATAAATGCTGGTTTGATTATCAATGGAAAGCCAGTCGCTGGTTTAATCAATGCTCCAGCAAAAAAGAGAATGTTTTATTCTTATGGAGATAGTTTGGCATTTGAGCTCTCAGATGGCAAAGAAACAAAACTGGATGGCCTTAATTCTAAAGATCGGTCCTCAATCAAATTTGTATCTTACTCAAATAAAATAAAACCAGAAATTAAAAAAATTTATGATGAGATGGGTGTTAAAGATCATGTAAGAATGAAAAGCTCATTAAAATTTTGTGTCGTCGCAACCGGAGAATACGATGGTTATGTAGCAGAACCAAGAGCTTGTGAATGGGATATTGCAGCTGGACACGCTATACTTATACACTCAGGTGGAACAATTACGGATTTCGATAAAAATCCAATTATTTATGGTAAAAAAAATTTTAAAAATCCAAGTTTGATTTTAAAAAATAAGAAACTCTCCAATGGATGAACAATTAAAAATAGTATTAATTATTATTATATCAGTATCAATTTTTGGATTAATCTTATTTGTATTTGTAAAAAATTATATTAGAAATAAATTAAATCAGCTAATTGAGGATGAAAAAGACAATAAATCAAAGTAAATTAATAATTTTGATATAATCATCTTTATTAATATCCATAACTTTTTTTGATGTTTCATAATCAAAACCATTACGTGCTAATAATGATATATCTTTTTTATAAAACAAAGCTCTATTATCTTCAGTTCTAGAAGGTCCAATTCGCTTTTTTTTACATAGCTTAATTGCAGAAAAAAAATCTTGATCTGAGTTATTCTCTTTAATCTTATTTACAGTGTCTGAAATAAATCTATCGTTAATACCTTTGCCAATTAAATAATTTCTAATTTTGTTGATAGAATTTCCCCTCTGTATCATGTTTTTGGCTTTACTGGATGAATAAAATTTATCATTAATAAATTTATTTTTTTCAAGATCAGACAAAACAATATCAATTAAATCGTTTACATTTTGCTTTTTTATATTGGTAACTGAAAATTTTAGATACTTTTTTAATAAATATATTTTTAATTGTTGTTTTGAAGGAGCATACTTTTCAACATAAGTTAAAGCAAAATTACGCATTTCATCGACGGTAAATTCTAATGTTTTTTTTCTATTTCTTATAGGAATCATTAATAGATTTAATATAATATATTTTCAAATGATCGAACAAATTTATAATTATTTTACAATAGATACAATGTATTATTGGGTTAATTTAGGAGTTTTACCTTTTTGGTTCATGTTAATTTTTTTTCCTAAATCTCATCTTTGCAAATTCTTTGTGACATCAATTTTTCCAATTATTGTTTTGAGTATTGCTTATTTGCTAATAGTTTATAAAGCCTATCACGACTCTTATAATTTTGTAGAAAATTTTGATTTATATTTGGGTTTAAGATATATTTCAGAATTGTTTTCAGATGACACATATTTAATTTTCTTTTGGATTCACTTTATTACCATTAACTTATTTGTGGGAGGTTGGATAGTAAGAGATTCTAACAAGTATAATATCAATAAGATAGTTCTAGCATTTCCTTTAATATTTACTTATCTCATAGGGCCAATAGGAATGTTTCTTTATTGGTTAATAAAATTTTTCTATGCGAGAAGTTTTGATCTTTTTGAATAATTTTCAATATTTAAACTACTTTAAATTTACTTTGTTTAATTAAACTAAATCCACCATCAATATGAGATACTTTTTCAAAACCCATATCTTTTAGAGATTTTGCAGCTAATGCAGATCTCAATCCTCCTGCACAAAATAAAACCATTTCTTTATTAAGATCCAATTTACCTTGTTTGAAATAAGTACTTTCAGGATCTAACCAAAATTCTAACATTCCTCTCGGTATATGATGAGAGTTTTCTACTCTACCTTGTTTTTCTAATTCTCTTATATCCCTAATATCTATTAAGTTACACTTATCTTTTTCCAGCATTTCGTATGCTTCATCCGTATTAATTGTTTTAACTTCTTCTAAAGCTTCTGCGACTAATGTATTTGATGATTTTATTGTCATAACAATAATTTAAGATATATCAAAAATATTATAATACTAGATAAAATTATGTTAAAAAGTTCTACAAAAGCGCCAAATTTTAAATTACCCTCAACTAGTAAAACCGATTACGAATTAAAAGATTCTCTAGGAAAATATGTTGTAATTTATTTCTATCCAAAAGACGATACACCTGGTTGCACAATAGAAACAAATGATTTTAATAAACTTTTACCAAAATTTAAAAAATTAAATTGCGAAGTTTTTGGTATTTCAAAGGACAATTTAAAAAGTCATGATAAGTTTAGAAAAAAATTTAAAATAAAATTTGATCTTTTAGTAGATGATAAAATTAAAGTTCTTAAAAAATATAAAGTTTGGGGTAAAAAAAAATTTATGGGCCGAGAATTTATGGGTATTATTAGAAGTACATTTTTAATAAACAAAGAGGGCAAAATTATCAAGATCTGGAACAATGTTCATGTCAAAGATCATGCTCTAGAAGTCCTAGAAACACTTAAGAAAGTGAGTAAATAAAAAGGCCCCTTAAAAGGGGCCTTTACTAACTATAAGAGAGAGAGATAGTTATTCTGTTTTTAAAAGAGGCTCTTCTAAGAGATAACGATATAGAGAAAGAAGAGCCTCTTTTTTGCATGCAATTAGTCTCGTATTGCGTAAGCTATTACACCAGTTTCAGTAACGTCCGTACCTTTGGTCTCAGCTTCTTTACTTAGTCTGATACCCATAGTAGCTTTCATTATTGTCCACACGATGTAAGATACAACAAACACAAATATGTTAATAGATAGTACTCCAATCAATTGGGCACTAAAGTTAGCATCTGAGTTTGTTAGTGGTACTGCAAGTGTTCCCCAAATTCCAGCAAACATGTGAGCTGGGATTGCACCTACAACATCATCTAATTTAAAGCTAAATAACAGTTTAGTTCCAAACACAACAATTAATCCACCTGCAGCACCTATAAAAATAGCTGCAAGAGGTGTTGGTGCTAATGGTTCTGCAGTTACTGCAACTAAACCACCGATTGCTCCATTTAACATTTGAATTACATCTGTTTTACCATACATCAATCTTGTAATTATAGCTGCAGCCATTACACCACCACATGCTGCAAGATTAGTGTTTATAAATATACTCGATACTGCTACCGCATCATCAAAAGTACCAATTGCTAATTGAGATCCACCGTTAAATCCAAACCAACCTAGCCATAGAATAAATACACCTACAGTTACTAATGGGATAGAAGACGCTGCAAATGGTTGTAAGGCTTTTGGTTGACCTTTGTTGTCAAATCTCCCAGTTCTAGCACCAAGTAACATTATTCCTGCTAAAGCTGCCGCTCCACCTGTTGAGTGAACCAAAGTTGATCCAGCAAAGTCTGAAAAGCCTAACTCAGCTAACCAGCCTCCACCCCATTGCCAACCCATTACGATTGGATAAATTACTCCAGCTAAAATAGCTGCAAATAAGAAGAACGGCCATAACTTAATTCTTTCAGCCATTGCTCCTGAACAAATTGAAACTGTTGTTGCACAAAACACCATTTGGAAAAACCAATCTGAACCGTCTGCATATCCTGTATCAACTGCACTTGCATCTGACCATGGAGTAAACGTTCCAATATATCCACCTTCTGGAATACCGTAGGCTAAATTATATCCAAATAACCAAAACATTATTCCAGCTATTGAATATAAACCTATATTTTTTGCACAAATTACCGATACACTTTTTGAAGTTACCATTCCAGATTCTAACATTGCAAAACCTGCAGCCATGAACATGACAAGGAAACCACAAATCAAAAATAAAAGTGAATTGAATATTGCTTGAACTTCAGCAGACACAGTCGTTTCTGCCATACCTGCGCTACTCATGTTTAATAAAAATAGTAAACTGATAAGTGGCACACTTAACTTTTTAATTAATTTAGTCATAAGACCTCCCTTTAAAGAATAGACTTATAATTTTAATTATATTTTAAACTAACGCTGATTAGGAAAATTGGCTATGCAATAAATGCATATAGTAACAGCCCTAAGTTGTTTTTTACAAAAAAACTTAAGGCTGTTAAATATAGGTTATTTATTAAATACTTCTTTTAACGCTTTGGCAGGTAAAAATTTTACCTTTTGTGATGCTGCGATTTGAATTTGTTCTCCTGTTCTTGGATTTCTCCCAACTCTAGCTTTTCTCTTAGCCACTTTATATGTCCCAAATCCAGCAATTTTGACTGAATCATCACCTTTTAAAGCATCCAAAATAGTGTTGGTAATAGTATCAAATGTTCGCTCAGCATCAGCTTTGCTCATGTTTAAAGAGCCTGATAGCTGTGCAATTAGTTGTTTTTTGTTCATTTTAGCTCCGGTTTTGTTGGTTAATAATCATACTTCTCATTAACGTTGATAAATCAAGCTTTTTTTTAGTGGAATAATTTTTTTAAACCACAATATATAGATTAATATGAAAAAAGTGTTGATATATATATGTTTTTATCAAATTTTAAAAAAAATTTAGCTAAATAAACCAAGGTCTTTTAAGTCGTTAAAGGTTGTAAAAAACATCAATGATAACAATAAAAACATTCCGATTCGAAAAAAACCCTCTTGAGTTTTTTGTGATAATGGTCGACCTAAAATCTTTTCAAAAGCATAAAACATCAAATGACCACCATCAAGCATTGGAATAGGAAATAAATTTATCAATCCAAGACTAATAGAAATATAAGCCATAATTGAAATAAAAGGTAAAATTCCTATTTCAGCAACTTGGCCTGATATTTTTGCAATTCTAATTGGACCGCCTAATTGTGAACTATCTCCAGTTCCTTTAATCATACTTCCTATATATTTAAGTGAGGAAGCACATACAAAATATACCTCCTTTATAGAATGAGACAAAGCTTGAAAGGGTCCTAATTTAACATGATTGATTTCATTATTATAAGCACCAAGTTGAATACCAACCATTCGTTTATTAATTTTATTACCAAGGTTATCATCACTTAAGACTATATTTGGTTTAACTTTCAAACTATACTCTAAATCTAATCTCTTTACCTTAAAATCAACAAATTCACTTGTAGATGTAGTAATATATTTTGAAACATCCATAATACTATTAACTTTATTACCATCTATTTCTAATATGATATCGTTTTGTTTTAATCCTGCAGTCATAGCAGGACTGTCTTTTTGAACTTCATTAATTACTGCCGGGGTAAAATCTTTACCAATAAAAGTATATATAAAAAAAAATATAACTATTGCTAATAAAAAATTAGCCAACGGTCCACCAAATACAATTAAAGTTCTTTGATAAAGAGGTTTAAGGACAAAAAGTTTTTCCTGGTCTTCTTGATTGTATTGTTTTAGTATTTTTTCTTGGTCGGCTTGAGAAAATACGTTTCTATCACCGAAAAATTTAACATAACCACCCAATGGTATCCAACAAATTTTCCATCTAGTTCCAGCTTTGTCATTCCATCCAAAAATTTCTTTACCAAATCCTATAGAAAAATCTGTAACACCAACTCCATATTTACGAGCAAAATAATAATGTCCATATTCGTGAATAAATACGACCACTAAAATTAATACAATAAAAGGTAAAATATAAGTCATCATTTAAGAAAATTTATCAAAGTTTATTAATTCTATCAATTTCTTTATATATCGCACTGTGATCATCATTAGAATGACCATTTTCAACAAGAGATTTAAACATTTGTTTAATTAATTCAGAAATTGGTAATTTTGTATTGTAATTTTTAGCACAGTCTAAGATATTGTTCATATCTTTTAAATGAGTAGATACTTTACCTTTTGGTAAAAAATCCTTTTCGACCATCCTTTTTCCATGATTTTGTAAAATTTTACTATCTGCAAAACCTCCTGATAAAGCATTAATAAATTTTGTTGGGTCTACATTAGCTTTTTCACATAAAGTAATGGCTTCTGCTACAGCTCCTATTGAAACACCAACAATTATTTGGTTTGCTAATTTCGAAACTTGTCCACTTCCTAACCCTCCAACCAATGTAGGATTACCCAATACTTTTAACACATCAGTTGATTTATCAAATATATTTTGATCACCTCCAACCATTATTGCCAAACTACCGTTTTCTGCACCTAAGGTACCGCCTGACACTGGAGCATCAAGAAAATTTATTCCTCTTTTCTTTAAAATATTACCATGTTTGATAGCAATTTCAGGTTTTATAGAAGACATATCTATCACTGTAGCTGAGGGTTTTAAGTTATCTAAAAAATTATTATCAGATAGCACTTTTTCAACAGCATTATCATCAGTTAACATGGTAATTACTAATTCAGAGTCACTTACTACATCAACAAGATTTTTACAGATTTTTGCACCAAATGCTTCTAAAGGCTTTGCTTTATTAATGCTTCTGCTGAATACTTTTAAATTATAATTTTTTTTTAATAGGTTTTTAGCCATAGGAAATCCCATCAGGCCTGTACCTATAAAACCAATTTTTTTATTCATCAATTTTTATAGGAAATTTATTTTTTTAGACAATTATTTATTAATATTGCCATTAATATCCAAACTATAAATGTCTCTCCATGAGAGAAGGTATAATCTGCACCAGCAAAACCAGCTATTATATTTATACCGTAAATGATAATTGTAGAGATTACTAAACTAACTACAAGATTAATTAATCCATTAATATAATTCATAATAAAATATTATACACATTTAATAATTATGCAAACTTTAATAAATAATTTTTAATTAAAATGATTTTTGATGACTTAAGTAAGATTTCGAGAATTTACTAAATACATAGGTTGTATTCAAGAAATATATTTTCATAAATAATAAATAAATTAATTGATATTAATTTACTAAATACTTAACTTATTAATAAGGAGGTTAAAATGTTAAAACTATCGCCACCTGATACTTAGCTGAATATTTTCACATATAAAATAAAAATAAAAATAAAATATAAAATCCGTTTGGATTTAAATGCCAAAGAGGCAATATAAGGGAGCTCTTTAGGTAATGTCTTAAAGAGCGAACCCTTAAAACTTAATTAATAGATTTTAAAATTTCTAGTGGAAGTGGTGCTTCTGGATATTTTTTTTGACATAATTTTTCATAGGTTTCACAAAAGCCTAAAATTATCTTTAATACTGAGTCTTTTTTTGAATTTTTGTTAGTTGTTAAATTAGATATTAAATTATCGCGACTCTCCTCTAATTCTTTAATTTGTTCTCCTGTAAAAAATTCACCAGTTTCTATTTCCCAATATGTATTGTCCAACTCATCATCACTTAGGTTATTTAATTTATCTTTTAACTCAATAATTATTGGATCATCACTTTGCGTATTTCTCATTGGTGAATTCTTTAACTTACCAAGACATTTATCTCTTAATCCTTCAATAAAATGATCATAAGGTCTCCCTCCTGCTAAATCTCTAAAATGATTACTATTAAAATATTGATTTATAGCTAACTGAGTTGAAATTTTTTCTTTACCTTTAATTACAGCTATTTGTACGTAGATTTCCTGACTAATGTATTCCTCAAGATGATCTTTTACTTTTTTTGGAATCACTGCTTAATTAATTAATGTGACTTTCGATATTTGCTATGACATGCCTTACAGCTGCTCCACATAAATTCTTGTAAGGTAGCTCGAATATCATCACTGTCTTCAATCACTGAAATGAGTTTTATCATGTTATCTGACGATTTTTGCATCAAAGCATTAAAAGCGTCTTTCTCTTGCCAAATTATAGGTAAAGACTCTGTCTTAAATCCTTCTTGAGTATTTTCAGGAAATAATCCTAGTAATGTTTTATAATTTTCACTCATTTCAATCATCAATTCTTTTGCTCTGTCAAAGTCTCCCTTTGAAGATAAAGCTTGAACACGCTTTGCTGTACTATAATTCTTACTAAAAAGAGCTTTTCTCGCTTTAATGATTTCTTCTACAGTTTGAGCATTGGCAGAAAAAGAAAAGCTTAAAGAAAAAATAATTATAATTATTTTTATCTTTTGTATCATAAAACTTATATTGTCATGAATACTGAAGATTTCCCATCTTTAAGTTGATAAATAACATAGGTTTCATCTTTATCACCTGGCATACCTGGTGTGCCAATCGGCATTCCAGGTAAAGCTATACCATCAATATCAGGTTGCTCTTTTAATAATTTATTTACCGCTTCAAAGGGAACATGACCTTCAATAAAATATTTATCCATAATGCTTGTATGACATGACTGCATTTCTAATGGAATATTATATTTTTGTTTTATTGTATGAAGACTTCTCATATCTGTTTGTTTTACATTGAATTTTTCTTTTTCTAAAAATAAAACATATCCATTACAACATCCGCAAGTAGGAGTTTTAAAAACTTCGACAATCGTTTTGTTATTACTATTAGCGAAAGCATCTTTTTTATCTATGACAAAATTAAAGATATAAACTAACGTTATTGGTAATATTATTAAGATATAAAATTTAGTTAAATTTTTTTTTTTAAACATAATAGATAGATATCATATCATAAATATAATATATATTTTATGCGTTAAATTGTTCCATTAAATTAAATTTGATGCTGTAATAACACAAATTGTGATTAAATTATTTTATATTTGAAAATCTTATGAAATTAAAAAATAACTTAAAAGACTATGGTTTAATTTCAAAAGCATTTCATTGGGTAAGTGCCACAGTTTTAGTAATCCAAATTCCTTTAGGTTTTTATTTAGTTGATCTAGATTTCAGTGAAAAAAGACTTACTACAGAAAATATTCATGTAATTTTAGGTCTATCAATATTTTATTTAACTTTATTAAGATTAATATATAAAATGTTTAATCCTACACCATCTTTAGGGAATAATATTTTTCCTGGTCAGCGACTCATTGCAAAACTAAACCATATTCTTTTATATATGGCAATTTTATCAATAACTATTTCAGGTATTTTAAAAAAATTATTTAATGGTGAAACATTGGTGATATTTTTTAAAGAGATTAAAATTCAAGATAACTTTACACTAGCTGATCAATTTTATAATATTCATATACTCTCAAATTATTCGATTATAGCACTTATTACCCTTCATATTTTTGCAGTAATAGTTCATAAATTATTTTTTAATGAAAATTTGTTAAAAAAAATACTTTAACTTTTATTTAAACTTAAACAAATTAATCTATCATTAAAAATTAGATATTCGTCATACTTTAAATTAATTTCTTTAATACCATCTAAAATTTGTTTTTTACTAAAATTTAGTAAAGTTGAAATAAATTTATTTTTTATCATTTGAAGATATTTTCTTTTTGAAATTTTAACTTTAAAATTAAATTTTTTTATTACAATTTTTTTATCAATTCTATTGATTAGATTAAAAATTTTTTTATCTCTTTTTAAAGATTCTCTTAAGTTTTTTTTCATTGATGAAAAAACGGGTAATTCATTTTTATTTGGGTCTAGACTTAAAATTATTATTTTCCCATTAAAACTTAATCTTTTTTTACAAATATTAATCAACTTTATTATTTGATTAAATCTTAATAAATGAATTGTCTGTTTAATTAAAATTAAATCGTAACTTTCTGTAGTTTTTAAAAGAAAAGATAAAGCGTCTATTTTTTTAAAGACCATATTTCTATCTTTATCCTTATGATTTACGGTATCTATTCCAAACGGTTTATTTTTAAGCGCTAAATCTCTATATAGGTTACCTATAATTTTTCCTCTCCCGCAACCTATATCTAAAATATTTGAATTTTTATTTAATTTTTTTTGTTTTAATAAAAATTTATTAAATTTTTGAATGTATTCTTTTGAAGATAACCATGTTCTATTATCCCAATTTTTTAAAGATGACACTAAATCTTAATTATTTTTGATTAGTTTTTTACTATGAATATCTGCTCTTAGTATTGTTAAAACAATTATTATTAACAAAGGAATACACATCATATTCATGAATTTCCAATTTGTTAGAACAATTAGAATTCCAGCCGATAAACTTCCAGTAGCATGAATAGAATAAACGATAAAGTCGTTTAGACCTTGAGCTTTAAACTTTTCTTCTTCTTTGTAAGTTAAAACTAATAGACTTGTTCCAGATATAAATAAAAAGTTCCAACCAAGTCCTAAAAATATTAGCGCAAACATGTAGTTCATATAAGTTTGATCAAAAAAACTTATCAAGATAGTTATGCAATAAAGAAATATTCCAGCATACATAACTAAACTATGACCAATTTTTTTTATCAAATGACCAGTTAATAACGAAGGTAAAAACATTGAGGCTACGTGAAATTGTATTACCATACTTGTTTTATCTAAACTCATTTTTTCCATAACGTGCATACTTAAAGGCGTAGCTGTCATCAAAAATGTCATAATTGCATATCCAAATGCTGAAGCTATCATTGCTTGTAAAAATTTTGGCTGAGAAATTAATTCCAAGTAACTTCTGCCTGAGTATTTAATTTCTGTTTTTAATTTTAAAATATTTTCATAAAATAAAAAAAGTATCGCCGGTATAAACATCAGAATTGAAAGAGATATATAAGAACCAACGTATAATTGATCACTTACAATATCTTTTGAATAATTTGCTATACCTGGTCCTATAAACGCTGAAATAATTCCTCCTAATAAAATTATTGAAATAGCTTTAGGTATTTTATCTTTTTCTACACTTTCAGCTGCTGCAAAACGATATTGATGAGTGAACGCCATACCTACGCCTAGAAAAAAATTTGCGAAACAAAATAAAATGAAATTTTGTTCCATTATTGAATATGCAGCTAATAACGAAACTAATGAATTTCCCAAGCTAGCAAATATAAAACCTGCTTTTCTTCCAATTAAACTCATCAATTTGGTTGCAAAAATTGCACCAACTGCAATACCAACTACTGATATAGACATTGGCAAAGTAGAAAGTGATTTGATAGGACTAATTTGTGAACCTATTATTCCACTCAAAAAAACCGTTATGGGAGCTGCAGTAAAACTAAAAATTTGACTTAATGAAAGTATAACAAGATTTTTATTTAACATAAGTTAGTTTAATGGCATGCAATACCATATTTTTTAAGTCTCCAATAATTATAAGGCCAAGGAGTTAAAAAACCAGCTATAAGCATTATTGGTACGACCCACCATGTTAATATGGCACCACCTGTTAAAAGATAGTCTGTTAAATTCATTGCAATTTCCATACTTACCATTGAAATAAAACTCATTCCCAAGGCGGTTTTTAAGGCATCCTTAAATTTAAAATTTTGTCTTATTAAAATTATGGTTTCTAAAATAATACTTGTAATTAAACCATTGATAATTGCTAAAGTCATAATGGCTAAAACAGGCCAGGGAATTCCTGTTATTTGGAAATACAATATAGTTCCAAAGTCACCAATTGCACATCCTAATAAACACCAGGCAGTATTTTTGGCACTTCTTTTCCATGTGTGATTGCAAGACCAATTAAAATTAACAGTGCTTTCCATATAAAAAAATTTTTAATTAATTTCTACTTTTGCAATCATTCCTACATCGTAGTGGCCTGGGACATTGCAGGCTATTTCAATATTAGATGCATTTTCAAATTTCCAAATTAAATCTTTACTCTTCTTTGGCTCCAA